>JADHVZ010000007.1 GCA_016783745.1 Candidatus Omnitrophota bacterium
GTTCAAAATAACTAACGGAAACACTGCCTGTGTCTGCGTTTCCATTCTGCGTAAAGGCTATCTGATTATAGCCTATTTGCAATGCTAGGAATGTAGCAGCCGTAATGACTACAACCTTCGCCAGCCAACTCATTTTAAGTGTCAATGCTTTCATCTTCTTTTCCTCCTGGAGGCTAGTCTTTCTTTAGACTTTTTAAATGTTCTTATTTTAAACACAAAAAAAATGACCTATTCTATGTACCATATAAGTATACACCACAAAACACTGCTATCAAGGTACAAAATCAACCTTTTTTTTCTTTAACAATAGACAAAAAAAACAGCCTATTGCTACTTAAAATTTTCCTAACAGACCAACCCTCCCGGACTTAATTATAGCTTGATACCCCTGATCTTTACCCAGAGTATTCAATCTGTGCCGATCGAAGGTTATGATGCCATCCCCCTTTTTTAGCCTTAGATTGCTCGGGTTTTTATATAGATTGATATCACCTTTTATATACGTATGCAAATAGAAGAAAATCGATTGACTATTCTCGTTCTCATGGATATATATGTCATTGATTTTGCCAAGATCTTCTTTTATACCTTTTACTGCCTGTACTCTTGGGCTTATAATGACTTTTTCTGTATATCCTGTAATTGATGTAACCGGAAGTATCATAATGAGCAAAAATAGAGGTAAAACCACCATCCTTTTAAATCTAAGTAATTCTTGCAAGACCTCAATATTGTAAGCGATCAGAAGGCTCAGGGCCGGATATATCGGCATAAGATACCAAAATATTTTCGTTTGGATGAAAGAGATTATTAAAAAGTATAAAGAAATCCAAATAATCAGAAATGTGGCGGGCTTATCTTTCTTTCTAAACAAAAATAAGGAATAAATAAAGGCTATGGATAGCAAGATCAATAATATCCAATGCATCCCTCTCTCGTGAAGCGCGTTGAAATAATAATACCAGGGCCCAAAATGCCCTTCGATCGGCTTGGTAAATCTTTCAAAAATATCAAACTGAAATTTTCTGACAAAGAAGTCTCTTCCTCTTATAAAACGCAGTATGATCCACGGCAAAGCCACGGCAAAAAAAGCGCTAACGGCGTATTTTGTTTCTCTTGAAAAGACCGTCTTTTTAAAAGATTTAAAATACAAAAGGTATAATGCGGTAATCACCGGAACTATAAGTATGAGCCCTTTTACTAAAAACCCGAGAGCCATTGAGGCTGCCGCGCCAATAGGTATTGCCAGGTTCTTCTTTCGTTGCCCCAGATAAAAAAGATAAAGTGACAGAGTCAGGAAAAAGGTGACCATGACGTCGCAATCACCTGTCCTTGCTCCATGATAACCGGTGAAACCCTTGGCGGTTAAAAGGATCAGGGCGGCATACAAACCAACATATCTATTTTTTATATCTAACCCAAATAAATAAACAATTGCGATCGTTCCTACGCCGAAAAGCGCCGGCCACAATCTTAAAGCAAATTCATTCGGGCCAAAGATCTTAAAGGAGATCGCGATAAGCCAGGCAGGAAGCGGCCCTTTCACATTCCACATATCAGGTTTTCCGCCATATTGGAGAACTACCCATTCGCCGGTCTTTAGTATCTCCAACGCATTTTCCGCTCGCCGCGCTTCATCCCAGTCCCATATCGTCGTCGCGCCCAGTTTATTAAAAATTATCGCTGAAGAGATTATTAAAACCAGCGCCAATAATACTAAAGTAATGATTTTATTTTTTGAAATAGCCATATCTCCACTGTTTCGCTTTTAGGTATTACTGTGTTCTTATATCAACTTATTTTAGCACTCCCATCACACACTTTCAATAATAATCAACTCCTGTCCGCTCCATTATAGAATATGTTTGTAATTTATCATTCTAACAAGTATAATTTGTTGTAGGTCGCAAGCGCGCAGCTAGCACATCCAGGTTATAAAGCGTAACGGGTCTTTAAATAATGGTATAATCGCTGTAAAATCTATTCAATATGACACCCTCATCTAACTTAATTGCCAGGCACGCAGGTACGGTTTCCCATCTACTTCTCCCGATTTTATTTATAATCATAATTGTTATGACGGTCCCATTTAATGATGTCCTCGAATACGATTGGGATGAAGGCGGCAATCTGATGAAGGCGTCACTTTACTCGAAGGGTTATTCGCTTTATGAAGAAATATGGAGCGATCAGCCTCCTCTGCTAACACTAATCTTATCGACTTGGTTCAATCTATTTGGGCCATCAGCATATAAGGGGCGCCTCTTAATCTTGATCCTATCGGCAATCCTTCTATGGGCCTTTCACCAGACTATTAAGAACCGATGGGGCAACCTCTGCGCCTTCATGGCAGTGTTATTCCTGGTTTCTTCCGCTATGTATCTTCAGCTAAGTGTCTCGGTTATGATCGGGCTTCCCGCTCTCGCCTTTGCCATGCTTTCAATTTACTGCGTATCCGTTTACGGTAAATCACAATCAAACCGCGTATTATTTTTATCCGGTATCTTTATGGCCCTGTCTTTACAGACTAAATTTTTTACCATATTTCTCGTTCCGTTGATCGCGTTAGAGATCATTCGCATAAAATGGTCCGGCCTAAAAAGTGAGGGACAAAAAAAACATTTGGTATTTCCGGTTCTTGCGTGGCTTGGTATTGTTTTACTTGCATATTTTTGCATAGCTTTAGCATTTTTAAAGAATTTCGATCATCTGACTCAAGAATTGATCCAGCCTCATACCGCAGCAAAGACATTATTTGGAAAATTCAACGCTCTACCCGGAATGATATCTCAGGATTATGATATTGCTATCTTCGCTTTGATCGGCGCGGTATTGTTTGTCGCCCAGAAGAAATGGCACGCCGTCTTTCCGTTTTTATGGGTAATTTCGGCTTCCGCCATATTACTTACACATAATCCTGTCTGGAATCATCATTATCTTCTTATCTCGATTCCCATGGCCTGGCTTGCCGGAATCAGTTTTGGCGAGTTATTTCGTATCGGCGTTCAACAGGGCTGGTCTTTGAAACATAAAATACGAGATATAATATATATGATCTACCGCTTGTCAGCTATAGCTGTTATGATAGTTCCTATAGCAATATTGCCCGGCAAATTCAAAAAAGCGCATAAAGACCTTACAAATAAGCCGTCTATTCGGAATAACCAGGTTATCGAGTTACTATTGAAATATAAACAGGACACTCGCTGGGTGGTCACTGACAGTCAATTATTACCATTTCATGCCGGATTATTAGTGCCGCCGGAATTGGTTTCGACCACCTTAAAAAGGAAATTAACGGGGGATCTGACGCCGGGTTATTTTTTAGAAGTGCTGAAAAAGTATAAACCCGAACAGGTCCTTCTAAGAAGATACGGATACTATGACCGGAAAATTATGCCTTATATTGAAAAAAATTATTTTAAAGTTCATCATCATAAAGACACGAGACTCTACATCCGGAAGGATATCAAAAAATAGGGACAATGGACTTCCCCCAATAAAATGGATAGTTAATTAAACATTCTTTGTTTTTCAAATTCCTCAGGGCTTAAGTACCCTAAGGACGAGTGAAGTCTTTTTCTGTTATAACAGGACTTTGTTAATTTTTCAGTTTTTTCTTAAACCGTTCTGATTTGATTTTATATAGCGAAGCAGCGATGTCCTTGTTCTTTGAAAGTAAAAACGCGGAATCAATGATAATGAGCGCCGAAACAGCCTGTTTGCATTGGCCGATTGTTTGAGGCGTTTCTTCCAGAACCTTAGAGAGGTAACCGTTCTGCTTAATCAAGTAAGCAAGCGTCCATGTCAGGAATGACATAATCCAGTGTCTTTGGATTTGCTCCTGATGGCGAACCTGATATTGATCAAAACAGAAGGTATCTTTTAGCTCTCTAAAGGATTCTTCAATGCCCCAACGCAAGAGGTAAGTCATTATAACTGATCTGACAGACATTTTAAGATCGGTGGTTATGAGCACATGAACGGATTTATCGTCACTATCCGACCATTTGTTAAAGACAAAGATGACTTTAACAGGTGTTTTACAACCTTTGAGCTTGGAGTTAAAAGAATAAGTGAAAACGCTTTTGTCTTCACCTGTATTTTGAGGTATGCGGACAGCCTTTAATTTATGGGGATAAAATTGTCTAATCAAAGGTATGATTTCGTCGCAGCAGAGATATCTCCACTGCCTGGTCTGGGGATGGGTAAAGAAGACCGAACGGTTAATCTTAACTTCAGCCACCAAGGATATGTTCTTGGAGGAGACAAATTCTATTAAGTCTGTAGAGGTGTACCAGCTGTCAACGACTACAGAAGAGAAGGTAATATCTTTCTTTATGGCCTCATCGATAAGTTCTTTGGCAAGATCGAGTTTGCTTTTAAATTGTTTCGCTTCACAGGTATCAAGGGGCAGGTAAGGTGCTGAGCTTACAGGAAAGTGCTTGGTGTCTGAGACGAAACAGCTGGCAACAGCAACATTACAATTTTCCTCTCTGCCTAAAGGAGCGCAGTATTGGAATTTGGCCCCTTCTGTATTTTTGGCATAAGGTTTTGGACAGGCTGTATCGTCTATAGCGAGGACACCTTTGCTGCTGGATTTACTAGTTCTTTGCTTCTCTATGAGTTTTAAACGAATATCGTTTAGTTCATCGCAATTCCAATTGGACTCCGAGAAGAAATATTGTAATTTTTGATAGGTGAGAGAGGTATTATTCGCGATAGCAGCCAGTGACATCCTTTTGTAATCTGCGAACAGCGCATAGATAAGCTCTCTGAATACCGACAATTGTGTCTTTGAAAAAACATGGTTGAAATGCACACTCTTCGCGCAATCGTCCGTTTTCACGCTTTAACGCTGCTATATCATCGTTCTTTCGACCACTTCCAGGGAATACAGTTTCGCCTTGCTCTTTGACCATATTTCTCCAAGTATGTAGGTCGTTTTCTTCGTAATTAGTAATTAGGGACGGAGCCTAATTAGGGACGGAGCCTAATTAGGCTCCGTCCCTAATTAAAAGTGGCGCGCCCGGGCCGATTCGAACGGCCAACCTGCTGATTCGTAGTCAGTCACTCTATCCAATTGAGCTACGGGCGCAGATTATTCACTACGCTCGCCCTAGTGCCCCGAGGGGTACGGGCGCAGATTATTCACTACGCTCGCCCTAGTGCCCCGAGGGGTACGGGCGCAGATTATTCACTACGCTCGCCCTAGTGCCCCGAGGGGTACGGGCGCTTTTTCTTCTCTGAAACTCCCAGTGCCCCGAGGGGTACGGGCGCAGATTATTCACTACGCTCGCCCTAGTCTCTCCGAAGCTGAACGCGTAAGCAATTCAGCGAAGGAGGACGGGCGCGGATTTGAATTCTTCCGGTATCAGGCCGCTTAATGAGCCGTGCGGCCTGAATGTATTATATTCCTTTCTCCAGTCTTCAATTGAGGTTTACTACATATTTTTTTAAGGATTGCTCATGATATTAGTGTTAATAATTATACCTGCTAATTATCAATTAATCAAGTTTAATGAAGTCGCTGATTTCTATTGAACAAAAAGTCCTTAAGTGGTAAAGTATTTATACTCATAAAATGTAAAAATCCACAAACAAGAAAGGAGTTTGTTGTGAAAAAAAGATATGTTATCATATCGATCGTCCTGGCTGTGAGCCTTTATTGCCTTATGCCTTCCCATGCCACCATCAATACGGAGTTACAGCCCTATATAGACTCTGTGGATCAGGTGCAGAAAGGCATGACTCTGTGGCAGCTGATCAAAACCGGCGGTTTTATAATGGTCGTACTGGGAGGCATGTCGATAGCCGCTATAGCGAGTATAATATTCAACTTTATGACATTGCAGAAAACTAAACTTGCGCCGGATGATTTTACCGAGGATATCATGCAAAAGCTTTCCGGGAAAAAGCATAAAATAGCCGAAGAATTATGCAGATCACAAAACAATATCATATCAAAGATCGTTCTTGCGGGCTTGAGCAAAAAGATAAAGGGCGCCGTGGTGGCGCGCGAGGCCGCTGAAACCTGCGCCAGGAAAGAAGTCGCCAATCTCTGGCAAAACATCAGCTATCTCTCGGATATAGCGATGGTCTCCCCTATGATCGGACTGCTGGGGACAGTGCTCGGCATGATACAGGCATTCAACGTTATCGCGTTTCAGACGGCCGTAGTCAAGCCCATGCTGCTGGCGGGCGGCGTATCCAAGGCTATGGTTACAACAGCCGGAGGCCTCATAGTCGCGATACCCGCTATGATCTTTTACTCCTATTTCAGAGGCAAGGTCCAGGAAATATCAAATGTGGTGGAGAGCCATTCTTCTGATATTCTAAAAATGATGGAAGAGGTGTGATATGGCCGTTAATCTTAATATATCGGATTATCAAAAGCAGAAGCCCGCTGTCCAGATAGCCCCTCTTATAGATGTTGTATTCCTGACTTTGATATTCTTTATGGTGCTTTCGATATTCAATCAGCTGGAATCGGAAATAAGCATAAGTGTCCCTAAAGCGAAAGAATCGAAAGAGACCGTAAGGAGCCCGGGCGAAGTCATCATAAACATCAAGAAAGACGGGACTGTCATCATCAATCAAAAAACTCTCTCGTTCGAGGGCTTAGACGAAATGCTTAAGAGGGTATCGACGCTTTTTCCTGACCAGCCGGTCATAATTCGCGCCGATGAAGAAACTTACCATAAATATGTGGTGAAAGTGCTTGATGCCTGCGCGAGAGCCAACATCTGGAACGTCTCTTTTGCGACGCTTAAAGAAGAATAGCGGTTACGGGATATGATTAAAGGAAAATTATTCGTAATAGTTCTGATTCTAATAGGCAGTATTCGGTTTTGTCTTGCCCAGTATGCCGCGCCCGAGACAGCTGCCCTTGAGCAGTTTGATTTCGCGACGGGGTTGTTCGAGCGCGGCATGTATAAAATGGCGGGCGATGAATATAAAAAGTTCATCGACGCCTTTGCCCAAAGCGAACATTTAAAAGACGCTTATTTCGGATTTGCTGAAAGTCTATATTTTCAGAAAAGCTATGATGAAGCATTGTACGAATACAACAAATACCTGGAACGTTTCTCTACGGCGGATAACCAGATGCTTGTCGTAAAGCTCAGGATCGGCGAGGTGTTTTTCTTTACAGAAAGGTTCGATGACGCCATAGCGCAGCTTGAATCACTTGAAAGGGAGGATTTCAGAAAAGACCAGATGCAAACTCTGTATTATTATCTGGCAAAGGCGTATAGAAGGAAAGGTGACGATGAAAAAGCCAGGCCTTATTTTAACAAAGCTGCGGAAATTATCGGCGATAACGAATACGCCTTTAATTCTCTCATCGAGCTCGGAGATCTATATGCGGGAATGTCGGAATACGATAAAGCGTTAGAACAATACAGTAACGCCCACGAAAAATCAGACTCAGAAAAAACTAAAAGCTTTTCGCTTTACAAGATAGCGGAGACGCAGTTCCTTGCCGGAGACTACCCTGCGTCCATAAACAGCTTTAAGCGGGTGTTATCGGACTATCCTGAAAATGAAATATACTCCGAGGCACTGAGCAACCTGCTTCTTTCGTTATTTAACACGGAAAAATACGAAGAGCTGATAAAGGAGTATGCCGACCGGCGGCATCTTATCAAAAATGAGGATAAATTTTTCAATGTTCATTTTACCGCGTATTCCGCGTATACGGAGATCGGGGATCATGAAAAAGCGCTGTCCGGGCTCGATGGCCTTCTCTCATCCGGATGGGTCAGTCAGAAAAATAAAGACAGGGCCGCTTTAAAGAAAAGTGAGATCTTTTTGTCGGCAAAACGCTTCGATGAGGCTATTAAGGAAATCGACGCTCACCTCTCAAGTGAAGATGATTATGCCGATAATATCATATTCATCAAGGGAGAGGCGCTTTATGGCGCGGGTGATTTTGAGGGAGCTGCAGCGCAGTTCAATAAACTCATAGATGAACACCCCGGCTCCCCATTTGCCATAGATGCCATCTATAGCCTGGCATATGTCCAGAAAAATATGGAACAAAACAAGAGCGCCAGAGACTCCTTTATGAAATATTACGAAAGATCCAAAGATGGGACAAAGAGCCAGGCGGCGTTGTACAACGCGATCTTGCTTGACTTAAAAGATGAAGAGCTTGGAAAAGCTGTCAAGGACTGTAAGCTGTATCTATCTACATTCGAGCATGGTAAATACAGAGAAAAGATATTATTCACTCTCGGCTCGGTCTATTCACAGATAAAAGATTACGGTAACGCTATCCATATGTATAAAGAGTTCATAGAGGTGTATAAAGGCGGCCCCAAATTGCAGGACGCCTATTTTCGAATTGCTTACGGCCTTCAGATGTCCGATAAATATGATGAAGCGGTAGAGCATTACGATAAGCTGGAAAAGGATATGAATATAGGTGGGCTTTATTACGCCGCTTTAAAAAACAAAGTACTGATATATTTTGCTAAAGAAAATAAAAGTAAAGCCGCGGAGGTCTATGATCATATTATAAGCGACTTCCCCGGAAATGACTTAGGCATAGAAGGGCATTTCTGGCTCGCTAAATACTATTTAGAATGCAGTCGCTTTAAGGATGCTATACGCATATTAGAAAAAACCGGGGCCAGGCCTGACGCCAAAGGCAACGAAAAGCAAATAGCGTATTTTAAAGCAGAGGCCTATAAAGAGACAGAAGATTTCAGTAAAGCAATAGAAAATTACGACATAGTCTTCTCTTACGGCGATCAAGGCGATGTCTATTCAGGCGCTTCACGCATAGGCAAAGGGTTGTGCCTTATAGAGACCGGAGAATATGATAAGGCCAAAGAAGAATTTGATAAAGCAATACTTGAAAATCCGGATGACGATACGATCGTTATGCGGGCTAAATTCGAGATAGCCGGCATTGAACAACTTAAAGGGAATATGGAACAAGCGTATAAGCTTTATATGATGGTCGCCATACTCTATGATAATGATGAATACAGCCCCAGGTCGCTTTTGAAAGCAGCCGACATATTTCAGGATCTTAAAAAGTTCGCAGAAGCCAAAAAGGCATACCGGGAGATCATAGACAAATACGGAGAGACCGAGTTCGCCCGCGACGCAAGAAATAGACTACAAGGCATAAGATGGAAATTAAACGATTAGCTTCAGATATATTTAATCGCCTCGGAAACGGCATAAAAGAAAATACCGTGATATTCGCGGCCGTTGTCTCAATTATTCTTCATATGGTGTTTTTTGTTTACTCGTCTATTGTGGTGCTGCCCGGTATCCGGAGTGAAATAGAAAGATCGAAAGCTATATTCAATATAAAAACTGTGGAGAAAAAACCTGTTGTCAAAAGAAAAAAGCCGCCTCAAAGCACAAAAACAACATATTTGCAAAAAATTAAATTTGAAAGTCCTGCCCTGCCCACCGGAGCATCATTGAGCGCCGCAGATGAAAAAATCGAAAAAGACGGTTTCAGCAAAGAGGCGCAAAAAATCAGCAAGCCTGTATCCATAGAGCAGCTGAAGGATCTGGGGGACCTTGAAAAGGAAAAAAGGCGTGAACATCTGGCAAAAAAAGGCCAGCGTAAGACAAAAAAAGATATCGTTGAGGTAGATAGGGGCATATTAGACACCGCGGCGGGGCCTGAGGACCTGCTTGAAGCCGACTTTTCTGAAGAATTTTTTGAGGAAATGCCCGGTTTCACCCCGAAGTCTGTCGGCGGGATCATGCAGGACCTAAAACGCGGCATACTTTCCAGGTTTGGCATCAGCGAGACTTCACCGATCAGGAGAAAAGGCGCATTCTCCGGATTGGAAGAATATCTGGTGTATAATCTTGCCGCATACAGCGACCCTGAAAACGGTAAGAAATATTACAAGATCACCATCCATGCGGGAAAGGATGTCGGCCGGCTGAAGCGGATGCCTAAAGAAATCGTATTCTTAATAGATTGCTCTCTCAGTATACAAAAAGAACGGCTGGAAGAGTTTAAGGAAGGGCTGCTTTACGCCTTAAAAAATCTAAACCCCGATGACGTATTTAACATAATGGCATTTAAAGAGACCGTATCATGGTTCAGGGGTGATCCTGTAAAGCCGGATCCGGAGATCATTAAAGAAGCTATGGCTTTTGTCGAAGCCCTAAGCGCCGGTGAAGGCACTGATGCCTATAAAGCCCTTCTGGAAGCCATACAAAAGGAGGCCTCCATCACCCCCTCATACATCGTGATTTTCAGCGACGGGCGCCCTACGTACGGTATAACGGATTCAAGAAAAATCATAAACAAGATCTCCATGACGAATAAAGGCGAAAGGCCCATCTTCGTTTTGAGCGGCGGGTTAAGAGTAAACAGGTATTTTCTTGACTTTATTTCATATAAAAACAGGGGCTGGGCAGAATACGCTCAGCGTTCACATCAGGTTGCGGGACACATATCGAAGATGTATGAAAAAATAAAAGATCCCGTATTCCTGAACCTGAGATACAGGGTAAACGGTTTAAACGTAGACGAGATCTTCCCCAAGACACTACCCGATTTCTACCGGCACGCTGAATTTAATATTTACGGTGCCTATGAAGATGAGGATGAGTTTTCGCTTCAGTTGTTAGGGGACATAGAAAACGAAGTGAATGAGTTTATCGTAGTGGACTCACTTAAAGGCGCCGCTCTAGGCGGGGAAAACATAGCCAGGGAGTGGGCGTTTAATAAGATATATCACCTGATAGGAATACTGGAACACGACAGCAATAACAAGGAGATCATCGAAGAAATAAATACCCTTTGCGATAAATTCGGTATAAAAACCCCTTATTCTGACGAGATCAAAAAATAAAAAATCCCGGGCATATCCTGCCGGGGATCTGATTCATGTATATAAAAACCTTACTATACTTGCGCCATCTTCATCTGCTCTCTATTGCCTACAAATTCGAGTACCCTGCTTAAGTCTTCCTGTTCCGCAGCTCCGAATCTGAGGCCCGAGTCAGTGCCGCGCTTCCATACGATATTGCCCTGCATAAAAACAGATTGACGGTTGAACGGTAATTCGACTTCGAGTGAGACAATGGTATTTATATCTATACTATTAAGGAAAAGCCGCACCCCGCCCCTGCTAATATCCTTTATCCATGATATGCCCTCCTCAGCTGGTGTCTTATATTTTGTTCTTAGCAGGGCCTGATAACGCGGGAATATTCTTTTCTCCTTTATAAAAAACTTTTTTTTCCTACTAAACAAACTGCTTGGACTCGGGAGGCTTTCTCTGTACCTCGATACCATCAAGGCTATTGCCAGAGAGAGTAATGTTAAACTCCCTATTAGCAAATGCATTTCAACGTCCACTTTGAGCCCCCCTTTTTAGCAAATAATGGACTAAATTATTTGATTCTTTTTTTTCGCGCTGATATTAAGAGTTTAGTTCTCTTAACGTCAAATTCATGATAACACAAAACAAGCATTAAGTCAAATAAAATAATGTCTTTTTGAGTGTGAAAGTATTATAACTAACTTTCTTATATTCTAACTAAAAACTTAGCTTACTTTTTGAATTTAGTCTTTTATCTCTACTTTAAGACCTCCGAACAGCGCCGCGAAAAAATTATATAAAAGCGCAAATATAGATAATCCAAGCGCCGCGCTTAAGCCGTAGAGAATACCAAAAACTATCCCCGCGAAAATACCCGGGCGTATCCTGGCCATAAACGGAAAAACGCGCGCGATCTCCAATGATACTATATCTATTCTAAATATACTTCCGAACAGGCCTATGACCAGCCCGATAAGCAAAAATGTGCCCCCAAAAAACCTGAATATACTTACAATGTCAACGCGTCTGACTTCAAGCATCTTTAACTCTTTCATCATCGCCTCCTAAATAAAGTTATATTATACTTTGCTATGTACGTCTTCTTCGGTCCGCTCTCTTTCAAGCGCCCTGATCAGCGGATACAATTTCTCCCCGATGAAAAAAGGCCCCTTTGCCAACTCTTCCACTACATGCGCCAGCATCGCAGATGTCCTTGAAAGCAAAAATAGCCCGGTTCCATGCTCCTTTGTGAATCCAAGAGCAAGCAATATCGCGGAATTAATACCGTCTATATTCGGATATAACCCCTTTTCCTTTTTAGCGGTCTCAGCCACCACATCGTATATTTCAATAAACTCATTTGAATAATTTAAGTCTCTGAGCAGACCTCTAAGTTTTTCGGGTCTTGGATCCTTCTTAAAAAGCGGATGGCCGTATCCATAGAGCGTTTTCTTTTCGTCAAAAATGATCTTTGTGTATTTTTCGACATGTTCCCTGACCGGCATATCTTCTTTTCTCGAGTTTTTTATTTCACCATAGATCGCCATCGCGCTTTCAATAGCGCCTACATGATACTTCCCTCCACCGGCATAACCGGCGGATAGCGCATGAGCAACAGGTGTACCGGTTGTGGCTGAAAGGCGGGCTAATAGCACCGTAGGCGGGCTATACCCGAATCCTCCGTGAAAACTGACAAGAACCGCGTCAAATATTCTGCGCTCGGTCTCAGTCGGCCGCCTGCTCAGCAATATATGAAAGATGGCTTCGCTGAACGAAAAATCACCTATAAGATCGTTGATATCCTTTCCCCTGACGTATAATCTTTCTTTCAAGAGGTCCGGGCCGTCAATATCCGTAGTTTTATCATACCTCATATGCTGGATAAACCTCTTCAGCATCTTCCAAAATTTTATCTCCCTGCTTACTCCGATCATAACACCCTCCTCTATAAATAGGCTTACGTCAGGACATTCTACTGCGGGCTCCCCCTGCGTTTCAGCGTTTTTCTCCTATCTATCGCCTTGGCCCTTTTATGCTCGGCTTCATAAACCACGATAATCTTTGATATTGAGCCGGTTTTTCTGCCAAGATCTTCAAAATATTCCTTTATATGAACTATCTCATGCTTGGATAGGGGCTTGATACCGCACGGCCGTAAAGGCGTATTGATCTGTATCTCATCCGGCCTTATTTCAAACGCCAGTTCGGCAAGCTTTTTATACTCATCTTTATTCATCTCGGCGAACATTATCTGAAGCGCAAGCTTAGTATCATGTTCGCTTCTAAATGCCTTTATCCCCTCCAGCAAATCACTAAGTCTTATACCATCCGCTGGGGCGTTTATCTTCTCAAAACACTCCTGAGTCGCCGCATCCAGCTTGACCATTACCAGATCCGCTAAAGCCAGGTCATCCCTTACGGACTTATCCCGCATCAGAGATGAATTTGTAATAACGGCTATCTTTTCTCTCCTTAATTCTCTTATTTTCCTGATGATCTCGCCGAAATTCCTTGCCAAAGTAGGTTCTCCCCTGCCGGAGAATGTTATGTGGTCTATAGACAAACCGGCGGGTAATGACTTGATCTCCTTGATGACTTTTTCAGTGGGAACATATACCTTTCTCTCTACTGTCTTAATAGGCGTACTTCCTATCTGGCAATAAACGCAGTCAAAGACACATATCTTTTCCTCTTGAGAAAGCAGGTCTACCCCGAGAGAACTGCCAAGCCGCCAACTCGGCACCGGCCCGTAGATATAATCATAAAGGGGACGTTTCACTTGCTCGCAACCTCTTTCCGCGCAATAAGTTACGCTAGTACACTTTTGCTGATCTTTTACGCATGCCGGACAGGTAATAAACACGTATTTCAACATACCCGCCCCTGTATTCTTTACATCGTGAAGCGTGTCCGGCGGAACGTACAGCGCTGTGTCTTTCGCAAACTCCTGGATCCGGACCTTTTCCGGAGTTCCTCCGGACGATTTTATATAAAGTTCACCTTTCCCCTCAAGGATTATAAGGATCTCCTCAAAATCGCCTGTATTATGTTCTCCTATGCCCTCACCGGCCTTTAAGACTACATGCCCTGAGCGAAAAGAGGCGGCATTTCCTTCTTTAGCGCTGAAAAGCCGTTTATACTTCTCTTCCGAATCCAGTCCTATAATACCCGGACATAATCCATTCTTCATAAATACGTTCTTCCCTTCAAGAAACCCGCGTATTCCCTTACGCCGTCTTCCAAGCCATAGAATTCCTTTTTATATCCGGCGTTTCTCAACTTAGAGATCTCCGCTTCGGTAAAATACTGGTATTTAGCCTTCAAATTTTCGGGCATATCGAAATATTCGATAACAGGTTCCATGCCCAGGGCATTGAACAAGGCCTTTGCCAGATCATTCCAGGTCCGCGCCTTCCCTGTCCCAATATTGTAAATGCCCCCCTTACCGCGATTTTCAAAAAAATAGTAAGTAGCTTCCACCGCGTCTTTGACATAAATAAAATCTCTCTTCTGGCCGCCGTTTTTATATTCGCTGTCATATGATTTAAAGAGCCTTATCTTTTTATCCTTTACCGCTTTGTCAAAAGATTTCGCTATGACGCTCATCATGTCTTTTTTATGGTATTCGTTAGGGCCGAATACATTAAAATATTTCAAGCCGACGATTTTATCCGCTATACCTTCATTTATGGCCCATAAGTCCACGGCCTGTTTTGAACGGCCGTAGGGATTCAGGGGCTTGAGCTTTAAGGTGACTTCATCGCCGTCGCTGAACCCAAAGGAACCGTCTCCGTAAGTAGCTCCGGAACTTGCGTAAATAAAACGGATATCATTTGATAGTGAATATACGGCGAGTTTTTTAGAATATTCGACGTTATTCTTTACAAAATAAGCCTCATCCATGACTGTAGTCGATGAACAGGCCCCCAGATGGAATATAGCGTCCGCCTTTTTACCCAGCTTATTAGACGCTATGAGGGACAGTAATTTTTCCTTATCAAGAAGATCGTTGAATTTCTTACCTTTTAAATTCTTCTCTTTTTCAGGGGATACCGGTTCGTCAACGACTATTATGTCGCTTATCCCTTCTCTATTCAGCTTCCATAGAAGACAGCTGCCTATAAAACCGGCCCCGCCGGTCACTATTACCATGTTCGACTCCATGAGGTTATTTTTTATCTAAATGTACTCTAGCTGATGTCAGTGCGACAGTAGCAATGATATCATCAACGCTGCAGCCCCTTGAGAGATCACTGCAAGGTGTCTTAAGGCCTACCAAAGTCGGGCCCATTGCCCTGGCATTTCCAAGGCGTTCTACCGCCTTATACGTTATATTCGCCGCATCCAGGTTCGGAAAGATCAAAATATTGGCCTTTCCTTTCAATGGACTATCGGGCGCTTTGAACTTTTGAACATCCGGTATGATGGCCGCGTCAAATTGAAGCTCTCCGTCTACAAGAAGGTCCGGCCTTTTCTCTTTTATTATTGTCACGGCATTTTTGACTCTGTCTATAGATTCGCCCTCCGCGCTTCCCGACGTAGAATATGTAAGAAGCGCGATCCTCGCGTCCAGCTTAAATAACGCGGTCAACAAATCCGCGCTTGATATCGCTATCCTGGATAACTGTCTTGATGAAGGCATAGGAATTACGGCGCAATCGGCAAAGGCAAAAAAACCGTTTTCCCCGTTAGGGCGATTTTCGGCCTCTATAAAAAACGCTCCGAATATCGCTCCTACGCTACGGTCTCTCCCCAGGCACTGCATGGCAGCTATTATCACATCCTTACTCGTATGGGCGGCGCCGGCCACGAAACTATCCGCTTCTCCAAGCCGCACCATCATCGCCGCGGCATATAAAGGATTATCTAAGGCCTTACCGGCAGCCTCAACCGTCATACCCTTATTTTTCTGAAGCTCATAGTATGCCTGCACCAGTTTTTTCTTATCTGCTTTCCCGGTAGAGATAAGATGGGCTATGCCTTCCTTTTCGATACGCCTCGCGGCTTCGGCAACCCTTTCATCCTCGATCTCAGGAAGCACGATTCTTTTTGGATATTTCTTCGCTCTCTCTATTAAAGATTCTATTCTACCCATATATCTTTTTCAAACACGGATGAGATCGCTTGTTTTATATCATCCGGTTTTGCTTTTATGTTAGTCAAAAAATCCCGGTGGCCGCGCCCCATCCTATATGGCGGCTCCTTTTTGGGCATTTTTATATATTTCTCGATTCTTTCTATTGGAAAATCATAAAGTATTGTACCGTGGTGGAGTAAGTATTTTTTCCTGCGGGCCTGGGCGTTTCCTGAAAACTTCTTTCCATTAAAAGCGATATCGGAAAGCGGCTCAAATGTAGCCTTCACGCCTGATCCGCCCAGAGAGTCGCAGATATTATTTAAAATATATCCGTAAGATTTTCTTATATTCTTTAGCAGCGGATCACGTTCATATGAAAGTATGAGCGAATAATTCAGGCAGCCCGGCCCCTGTAACACTGTGCCGCCTGCCGATATCCTTCTTAATATTTCAATATTATCCTTCCGGGCTTCTTTAGTATTTACACTTTCTTCGAGTTTTGAGATCCTGCCTAATACTATAAAAAATGTCTCCGGCTCCCAGAACCTTAAAACCTCGCCGGAAAAATCAGCCTCGGCCGATTCAAGAAGGATCTGGTCATATGCTACGTTTTCAAGTGCATTAGGGAAAGATATGTCTTTGATCAACATGTGTAACTGCAATTAAGTTCGCGTGCGGCCTTTGCCTCATCAAGCCTTGATACCGGCATTTCAGCAGGAGCGCTTTTTAAGGCCTCCGGATCGCTCTCAGCAAGCCCTGCCGCCTCAAGCATGATCTTTATAAATAAGTCGAGCGTCTCTTTTGATTCTGTCTCGGTCGGCTCTACCATCATCGCTTCCTTCACTATAAGCGGAAAATACACCGTGGGAGGATGTATTCCCTTGTCCATCAGAAATTTTGCTATGTCTAAAGCATGTACACCGTGCTTAAGCTGTTTTGAGGCGGAAAGCACAAACTCGTGCATGCATATTCTATCATAAGGGAGGCTGTAAACGCCTTTAAGGCGCGCAAGGCAATAGTTAGCGTTTAAGACAGCGCCCTCGCCTACTTTTATCAATCCGTCTTTCCCTAAAAGAAGTGTATACGCGTATGCCTTAAGTATTACGCCGTAATTTCCGTAAAAAGGCGCTATCCTGCCGATCGATCTCGGCTTATTTTCGTCAAGCGCAAATGTGCCGTCTTTTTTCTTTACGACTTTCGGTACAGGTAAAAACTCCGCAAGTTTATTATTGACGCCTACAGGCCCGGCTCCCGGCCCTCCCCCTCCGTGAGGGGTGCTGAATGTCTTGTGTAAATTAAGATGCGCAACGTCAAACCCGATGTCCCCCGGGCGGCATTTTCCTATCATGCCGTTCAGATTGGCTCCGTCATAATACATGAGGGCGTCCACCTGATGAGCCAGATCCGCGACTTCTTGAATTTTTGTATTGAAGATCCCGAGCGTGTTCGGGCATGTAAGCATTACGGCGGCAACTTCATCCGTAAGTTTAGACTTATACACTTCCATATCCATACAGCCGTCATCTGCCGTAGGAATAGAAATAAGTTCATAACCGGCTATCGCGGCGCTGGCAGGGTTTGTCCCGTGTGAAGAATCAGGGACTATTACGTACTTTTTCTTATTTCCCTTGCTCTTATGGTAGGCGGCAATGAGCATTACTCCGGTGAGTTCGCCGTGCGCGCCGGCAAGCGGCTCAGTAGTCACCTCTTTCATGCCTGTGATCTCGGCAAGGATCTGCTCCAGGCCATACAAGACTTCCAACGCGCCCTGGACCAGGCTTGACGCGGAACCGATCTGCGGCATCAGCGGATGAAGTTCCGTAAACCCCGGAAGCCTTGCCACGTCCTCCGTAAACTTAGGATTATATTTCATCGTGCAGGAACCGAGCGGGTAGTAGTTGGTATCTACGGAGTAATTCATCCGGGAAAGCCGGGTAAAATGCCTCACAAGATCAAGTTCGGATACTTCCGGTAAAAGCGCTGGTTCTTTTCTCAGATATTTCGAGTCCAGATCCGCGGCCCTCGGGACATCCGAGTCCGGCAACTTTATCCCTTTTCTTCCCTTTACGCTCTTTTCGAATATTAATCTCATATCGCCTTCTTTAAAGCCTCCGCGAAATTTTCTATCTCTTCCTTCGTTCTTTTCTCTGTAACGGCTACTAAAAGGTACTTTTTCATGTCATTATAATATTTCCCGAGAGGCAGGCCCGCCAGGAAATTCTGCGCTATCATCTTCTCCGCCACTTTGTCGGCGTCCGTCGGCAAAAGTACGGTAAATTCATTAAACGTCGGCGAACTTCTCTTTACTTCAACGCCTTCGATCTTATCTAACAGCCCCTTAGCGTATTCGGCTTTATCGTGAACAAGTTGAGCAAGCTCACGAAGCCCTTCTTTGCCGAGGCTTGAAAGATACACTATCGCCCTTAACGCGCAAAGGGCTTCATTTGAGCATATGTTTGATGTCGCCTTTTCCCGTCTTATGTGCTGCTCCCTGGCCTGTAACGTCAGCACAAACCCCCGTTTTCCGTTTTTATCGAGAGTTGCGCCCGCGATCCTGCCTGGTATCTTTCTGGCAAGTTTTTTTGTCACTGCCATAAACCCTAAATACGGCCCGCCGAAGGAAAGCGGCAGCCCCATGCTCTGGCCTTCTCCGGTAACAATATCAGCGCCCATCTCGCGCGGGCTTTTTAAAATACCGAGTGATATCGGATAGGCGGATTCGATCGCAAGGGCGCCCGCGGAATGCGCTTTATCGATTATGTCGGAGTGATCGTCGACAGCTCCGAAAAAATTAGGATTCTGTAAGATTATAGCGGCTGTCTCCTTGTCGATATATTTAAACATCTCTTTTCGCGTTGATTGGCCGTGGCTTACGGGTATCTCCGCAAACTCAATAGAAAGGTTGCTTGTATAGGCGTATAGGATCTTTCTATATATAGGGTTTACTCCGCTGTCAACGACGATTTTCTTTCTGCCCGTTGCCCTTATAGCCACCATTGCCGCCTCATAGAGCGCGGTACCGCCTTCATAAAGCGAAGCGTTAGCTATATCCATGCCTGTAAGCGCGCAGATCGCGCTCTGGTATTCATACATCGCCTGAAGCGTCCCCTGGGAGCATTCGCTCTGGTAAGGCGTATAAGCTGTGTAAAACTCCGCCCGCCCGGAAATGGCATCGACAACAGAAGGGATATAATGGTCGTAAAAACCGGCGCCTAAAAATTTTACAATAGTAGAGTGATTCCGGCCGGCAAGACCTTTAAAATGACTTATGATCTCCTGCTCAGACTTTCCGTCGGGAATATTGAAAGATTTCGGCCTGTATGAAGGCTTTATATCTTTAAATAACTCTTCGATAGAACCGACGCCTATTGTTTTCAGCATCGAGATTATTTCTTCTTTTGTATGCGGCGTGTAATAGCTACTCATGATCTCCCAGCGTTTTCACATATTCGGCGTATTTTTTGCTGTCCATAAGATTATTTTTTTCGGATTCATCTTTGATCTCGATCACGGCTATCCAGCCTTCGGCATAAGGGGACTTATTAACGGCTTCCGGTGCGGATTCCAGGCTGCCGTTGACTTCCGTCACTTTACCCGACATCGGCGCGTATATATCGCTTGCGGCTTTGACAGAATCAATTGTAGCGAGGCCTTCGGACTGCTTCACTTCCCTGCCGACCTCGGGTACCTCGACATAAGTAACGTCTCCCAGTTGTGACTGAGCAAAGTCTGAGATGCCGACCTTGCCTTTATTACCTTCAATAAGCACCCACTCATGTTCTTTGGTATATAATAGATCATCCGGTATATTCATGACTTCTCCCATTATACTACGTTCGAGCCTTGTATAGAACTTTTTTTATAAAATGGTTTCTCTACTACGGCTGCCTTTATCTCAGCGGGGCCGTGTTTTATCACGATGGCCTCGCCTGCTTTGGAAAATTTTACGTCGACATAACCCAAGCCTATCCCGCAGGAGAGACTTGGTGAAAAGCTGCCGCTTGTCACTTTTCCTATCTCTTTACCGTCTTTTAAGATAGAATAATCATGCCGCGGCGCGCGTCGTGAATCCGTTTTAAAGGCTATAAGGATCTTTTGAACGCCTTCTTTCTTTTGCCTTACTAAAGCGTCTTTACCGATAAAATCTCTATCAAAATTTACAAATCTCTCCAGATTCGCCTCGAGCGGAGTCGTTTCTTCGGTGACATCCCGGCCGTATAGGCTGAAACCCATTTCAAGCCTCAGGGTATCGCGCGCGCCCAATCCGGCGGGCTTCAACCTCTTGTCCTTTAAGAGGTGGTTCCACAACTCGGCTGCTTTTCCGGAGCTTATATAAAACTCATAACCAAGTTCGCCGGTGTAGCCGGTACGGCTGACTATACTTTTCTCACCCAGGACATCAAAATACTCGAAAGTATAATATTTCAGCCGCCCTATGTCCGGGCTTATTAATCCCGTAACTATTTCCCGCGAAAGAGGCCCCTGCAGATCAAGCTTCGCGAGCTTTTCTGAGCGGTTTTCAAAGATAGCGCCTTTTTTAAGATTGGCCTTGATGTGCTCCGCGTCTTTATCTATAGTAGCGGAATTGACGACCACCATCCATTCATCACGGGAGAGCCTATAAACTATAAGGTCATCTTTTATGCCGCCTTCTTTGTTTAACATGGGGCCGTAACGGCATTTTCCGACTGATATATTGCCTATAGAGAAAGAAAATATATTTTCCAGTCCGGTATCCGCCGCATCGCCCTTAATATAGAATTCACCCATATGGCATATGTCAAATAGGGATGCTTGCGTCCTTGTGTGGCTGTGCTCGGCAATGATCCCCTCATACTGGATGGGCATATTCCATCCGGCAAAAGGGACCATTTTGGCGCTTGATTTTATGTGCTCATTCAGGAGCGGTGTGGATTTTAGGTTTGGCTGCATATCATACTTCATCTGGCATATCCGCCTTCGCACATATTCTGTAGTTCAGGGTAGAATGGCTACGGCGGATTAATGCCCCCGCCTATGGCGGGGTCATTAAAAAATGCCTGAGCGAAAACCCAGGCATACGATTTTCATCGCCGGCTCCTTGACATGCTCGCGATGACCCTGAGCGTAGTCGAAGGGCCTGTTTACTTCACCATGGTCAATTCCATGAAGCCAGAAGTATCATTTATAGTTGTTTACTGCTTATAATTATAGTATTAATAAACACACTTGTAAAGCTAAAATTAATAGGGACAGATACCTATTTTTTACCTCACATCGAATCGGACGGATCTGGGTTCTGATTCAAGCCCGTCTTTATCTCTTGCCTTGACTTGCAAGGCGTGTTCGCCTATATCCAGTCCGCTTGAGATAGAGCCTACTAAAACATGATACTCGGATCCCCAATTCGACCATTCTCCATGGTCAATATTGTAAGAATACACGAGGTCACGTCCGTCTTCGGCGTCATTGCCTAACCAATAGACTACGAGATTCTGGTAGTTTTCCGCCAATAAGATCGTAGGACGGGATTCTTGTGCTTTTATAGTTATGGTTATCTCTTCTTCGGTTATTGACTTTGGTTGTCCTGAGGTGTTTAAGTCTTCTGCCGAGAAAGTAACCCTGTACTCTCCTGTTCTATTGTCCTTCGGATACCAGAAGAAGTAATAACCGCTATCGGATAAATTGTGGCCATTTCTTCTCCACCATTCGACCATAGATGCGGATAGTGGCCTAAAGTATGCCTCTTCCGGGAGACCATCCATGCTATACCGGATTTCGTCTCCGTCGGGGTCGGTCGCCGATATCGGGAAATAGAAATATTCTCCGACTGATATCTCTTTATCCCCTATCGGAAGCAGAACCGGAGAACTATTACTCTGGGTAACGGATCTTGCCGCCTCCTGAGTATTTCCATACGCCCCAAGGTTTATTCTTCCGCCATTCGGCCCTAATTCGTTAGAATAATCTTCCGCAGGATCACCTGCGTCAATACACAGCGAATCTTCTCTTATACGCAGATCTTCCTTTGAGACAAACATCGGGTCTACATCTATATTGTTACCGAGCTCTCCGACGCTGCCGTTATTGTCGCTTAATCCTTCGATGTTGTTATAAGTCACGCTATCATAATCTATACTGTCGCTCCCGTCAGACACATTGAAGAGGTACACATTTTCCTTCAGCTTTGAAGTAGGGGCGCTCGTCGTATTTCCGTAGACTATATTGTTCCTCACATCCAGATCCGCACTGGTGATCGCGAAAATACCGCTGCCGTTACTGCCTCTTTCGGTGGCATTGTGGACAATAGTATTATTCACCAATTCTAACGTGCCTGAACCGAGCGCCGTAGCGTATACTCCGCCGGCGGCTTGCGCGCTATTATTGGCTATCAGATTGTTCCGGATGCTGCAGTGTGCATTTCCGCTGCTGCTGGTTATTGAGATACCGCCTCCGGCTGTCCATGCGGCGGCATTATTACTGACCACGTTATCGGTGATCGTGGCTGTTCTGATGCCGTTTCCAAGACATACGCCGCTTCCGTAGTTATCTCTGATGACGCTATCTTCTACGTAGATATCATCTATCCTTGCCGCATAGATACCGCCGTTTGTATAGTCAGAATCGACGTAGCCGGTCCCTCCGTTTGTGATCTTTAATCCTCTGATCGTCACACTGCCGTCAAAATCATGGACATAGACGGTCGACGTACTGCCGTTGCCGCGGATCTCGGGCATAGCATCGGTGCTTCCGAAATTCGCTGCCATGGTGATCGGCCTTGTGATTTCCACGTTCTCCATGTATACGCCGGGTTCTATGAAGACTTCTCCGCCGTCATCGACGTTGTCTATAGCTTCCTGTATGGAAGCGAAGACAGTTTCATCATCTCCGCTTGCGTTAAGGTCAACTCTTGTTCTTTGGTAACCCCGACGCATAGGGACGTCGTATGTGATATCATGGACTTTATCGGAGAAACTGAACTGACCACTTTTGAAACGTCTGTACCTCCGTACCCTGGCTTCTAAGGTGTAAGACAGATAGGTCGTATTGCCTCCCGAACTTTGGCTATACCTTGCTACGTTAGTCAATTCGTAATACCCATCACTGTCCGTTATCGTGGTATATCCTATAGCATTGCCGCGCGCCATGGCAGAAGCGCTTACTGTGGCTCCAGCAATTGCCCTATCTGTAGCAGCATCATAGACATGGCCGCTGATAGTGCCGGGGCCCCACCATATGAATTGCACTATCACATTGTACTCGAAATCGTACGTACCTTGTGAAAAAACGAGAGCTCCACTGTGGAACTCATCATGGTCCTCCTCAACGACATGTAATGTGTAACTAAGATATATCCTCTGTCTGTCACCTGCATGGACATACCTGAGCACATCGAATAGATATTCTCCGTCGCTGTTCGTCGTGGTCTCATATTCACGGGTGCCGTCGCTTGAAGTAAGTGTCACAGTAGCTCCCGAAAACCGCTCGGCGTGGTCGCGAACATAGCTGTACACAACACCTCTTATGGTGCCGCTGCTCGATTCGCGAGGAGTCAAAGCTACGTCATGGGTTATCACCATTACACCTTCAGAGAATGCGAGCGGCTGTTCGGTGTAATACACCTTATATCCTTGTGTTCCGGCAGCTATGTCATAGTTTCTCCATCCGCTTACCTCATCACCTCTCTCCAGATCGGTAAATACATACTCTCCGTTACTGTCTGTTGAAGTGACAATATAGCCATAGCCTATTAATATAACGGTAGCGTCAGCTAATGCCTCATTTGTCTCCATATCGTAGACTCTACCCCTTACCGTGCCTGAAGGCTCAGGAGTAAGCGCTACGTCATGAGTGATATCCTCTACCGTAGCGGAAAATACGAGCCAGCTGCTCTCATAATCCTCATACCCGTCTTTCTGAACATTCACCCTGTAATTGCTTAAAGAGCCGGTTTAGCGTCTAAAATGCCCAAGAATTTTCGCTTCGCCTAATACGTGGCCATTAATAGCCTGTAGAAGCTCTTTCTTAGTCAGCCCCGACTCCAGATCAAGCATAGCATCGAGAGCATATAACTTAAAATAATACCTATGCGGGCCTCCGGGTGGAGGACAAGGCCCACCGTAGCCGATCTTCCTAAAATCGGTCATCCCCTGCTTTGCCCCATTGGAAAGCGCCTCATCAGCCGGCACATCTTCCGGCAATTCAATAACACCGGCAGGAATATCGTATACCACCCAGTGCACCCATGTCATACCCGGCGCGTCAGGATCATCACATATTAGCGCGAAACTCTGTGTTCCGTCAGGAATTTCACTCCAACTCAACTGAGGAGATACATCAGCGCCGCTGCATGTATACTTCGCGTCTATTATATCTCCGTCTTTAAAGGCCGCGCTTTTTAATTCCAAAGCCATAACTTCACCTCCCGCGAATATTAAACAACCCACTATTAATAATGCGATAAACTTTATCTTCATATGCCCACCTCCTATTCTCGATTCTATCATATTACCACTGTATTAACAATTATAATTAGTATAATTAGGGACGGAGCCTAATTAGGCTCCGTCCCTAATTCTTAGTACACTCCCATGCCCGCACAATTACTATTCTGCGGGGTGTAGTCGTAGTCATCAGGGTCCCTGAAATATGGATCTTCGCTTATAGTCTCAAATATGCCTTCTCCGGCCACATCATACTGCTGGATATCAGAATTGAGAATGGTTATCGATAGAGCTTCATTATCACTTTGAGAAATATCCATGGGATCTTCTGTGTCATTAGTGTTATTCCACATAATTGAATTGACCACACTAAGTTGATCGTTACCGTAACGGCCGGCGATCCCTGTATTATTCCTGTGCACAGCCCCATAATTGACTTTACCATAACCACTTTGTCCATAGCCATTCTGGTAAGAATAAGTCATTAAGTCACAATAATTATCCGCTATTGTCGAACGGATGGCATAAAAAGCGGCATAGTTATCCAGGAATATCGCGCCGCAATAGGAATCCGGCCCTGCCAGATATAGTGAAGCGGGCTGAGCAAGCCTGACCGTAAGATTATAATTATCAGCTATCAGGGTATTATTAATACGCAGTGTTGATTGCCATAGAGTGTATACAGCCGATGCCCTTATGCCTTCGTTATCTATGATCCTGCAGTTGTTAAGTGTGAGATTCTCCGCATAGCTTTGTATGGGGCCATTCACACTTATGCCTCTATATCCCCTTATAGTAATTCCTTCTATCGCCACATCGCCTAAGCCTCCGAATGGATTTGCGTCGGTCGGCGTATGGCCGGGTACTTTTATCAAAATATGGTATCCTCCAAGCATGAAGACAGTGTTTTCAGGATCAGGATCCCTTGAGATCAAAGTGATATCTTGCGCGATCTCCAGATTTGAGGTAAATTGATAGATACTCGGAGTTATTTCTATTTCTTCTCCATCGTAAGCATTGTCTATTCTTGCTTTCAGTTGTTCAAAGTCCATCGTATTGTCGGCAACGCTTATAAGATCACTTTTTATCACAGCATCGCTTCCTCCGGGTCCTGTGACAGTAAGGGTTACATCGTAGTCTCCCGCCTCAGTATATGTATGGCTTGGCCTATCACCGTAGCCTGTATTGCCGTCTCCGAAGTCCCAGCTCCAATCGTATATTGTGCCCGTAGACGTGTTCACAAAGTATACTGTCAGAGGAGCCGCCCGTTCCGTCGGAGAAGCTGTAAAGTCAGCCGTTGGGAGCGGATAGGT
The DNA here is from genome assembly GCA_016783745.1 of Candidatus Omnitrophota bacterium. Lineage (GTDB taxonomy): Bacteria > Omnitrophota > Gorgyraeia > JAHIPI01 > JAHIPI01 > BS750m-G14. Next base: position 25,628 of record JADHVZ010000007.1, read on the forward strand.
TACATTGATAAAATTGATCTTTCTTTCTTCAGCGCTGCCACCGAGCCTGCCTATTACAATAAGCCGCACTGTATAAATACCCGGGCTTCTATATTCATGGGTAGGATTTCGCTCGCTGCCTATCCCGCCGTCACCAAAGCTCCATGCCCAGTATGAAATATCCCCTTCTGAGTTGTCCAAAAATTGTACGGTATGAGGTGCGGGGCCTGCCCTTGAGGAAAACTCTGGATCAATGTCAAAAACCGCTTTTAAAGACGAGCCGCTTACAGTCACAAGGCCTGCCTTAGTCTCAGTGTTACTTCCTCCCGGGCCTGTAGCCGTAAGAGCCACATTATAAGTACCAGCTATATTATAGGTATGGCTTACCATCTGGCCGTATCCTGACTGTATTATATTGTCGTATCCTGACTCGTCCCCGAAGTTCCACTGTAAGGTGGATATGGTACCCATTGATGTATCTGTGAATGCCACTGTTAAGGGCGCATCTCCGCTCGTGCGACTGGTTGTGAAATTTGCCACAGGCGGATCAGGTATTTGGGCAGTGACTGTTATATAACTAAGCTTCATCTCATCGTCCCATCTGCGGCTTGGACCTCTCACTGCAAGGGCCACAGGATAGACTCCGGGATTATTATAGATGTACAAAGGATTCTGTTCCCTGCTACTACCCCCGTCTCCAAAGTTCCAGAACCACTCGATAATATTGCCTGTAGATAGATCACTGAACTGTATAGTAAGAGGTGCAAGTCCTGTTCTTGGATATCTTGCTGAGACACCGAAGCCTGCCACCGGAGCGGGGCTGCTAACTGTTACAAGGTTAGTCTTTACCTCTTCGTCGCTTCCTCCGGGGCCTGTAGCGGTCAAGCTTACAGTATATGTACCCGGATCATTATAGGTATGTGTTACGGTTTCACCATAGCCTGATTGTAAGATGTTGCCGTAGCCTGACTGGTCTCCGAAGTTCCATGCGCTGCTTGTTATAGTGCCTGTGGATGTGTTGGTAAATGTCACCGTAAGCGGCGCATCTCCGCTCGTGGGACTGGTTGTGAAATTTGCCACAGGCGGATCGGGCGTCGGAGCGGTAACGGTTATATACCGTTTCTTTGTCATCGAGTCTCTCACGTCAGGACCTGACGCTATAAGCGTCACATTGTACGTGCCGGGGGTATTATAGGTATAGAAAGGGTTCTTTTTTGTATCTCTGCTCACTTGAACGCCGTCATGGAAATACCACTGCCGGCTTGTAAAGTCTTCCGTAGATTCATCCTTGAATTGCACTGTAAGCGGCGCTGCCCCGTTTGTTGGAGTAGCGGTAAAGTCCGTGACAGAAGGGTCAGGTTGCGGTTCGGAGACAATTACATAGTCCTCCTTTATTACATAATCACTGCCGCCCGGGCCCCTGACAGCGTAGATGATATTGTAGGTGCCGGGTGTATTGTAAGTGTAGCTTGGGTCTTTCTCGGTGCTGATACTCTGCATGTCCACTCCAAATGACCATATATGATTGGTGACCTCGCCCACGGCCAGGGATGTGAAGTGTATAGTAAGCGGCGCTTCATCTGTAGGCGGGTCGGGAGAGGTCGTGAAGTCCGCGGTAGGAGGAGGATACAGGATGGATATATAGTTATACTTTGTCTCTGTGTCTGTGTTTACGTCTGTTGTTATAGTAAGGCTTACCGTGCGATCTCCGGGATCATTGTATGTGTGTGTCGGGTCCTCTTGTGTGCTTGTTACCCCGTCCCCGAATTGCCAGAGATGGCTCTCTATGACACCTGTTGATAAGTCTGTGAAGTGTACTGTGAGAGGCAGATCTCCTTCCGTGACATCAGCGGTAAAGTCCGCTATGCCGTGGTTCGCTTCTTCGTCTTCAGTAACGATTATAGTGATATCCTGAGAAACGCTCTCGCCATTCGTATCAGTTACGATGATCCTTACGGGAGAGTACGGGCTCTGTTCGGATGAGCCAAGAGGCAGTCTCCAGCTGAATCTGCCCATATATCTTGATCTGCCCTGCCGGGTAGTTATTACGGCATTTACCATGTAACGGTCTTGGAATCTGTTTAACTCACTGGTATCAATAGAGAATTCGAGTGGCAGGCCTTCAGGATGCGAGGCTATTACTATTATCTCAAGAAGCTCTCTTTCTTCAACGGTCCATATTTCATCAATAGGGTCCATCTCAGGGCCGCCTGATACCCCTGTAAATAGTTCTCTTAAGCTATAATAGGCCTGGCGGGGCTCTACCTCATCGATACCGTCACCGGAGGTGTTCCAGGGATGCTCTAAAAAGTCTATTCCGTCATCGGCAATTCTCACAATGCCCCAGTATTCCTCACTGGCGCGTCCGTCAGGCAGATTACCGCCCCAGTCCGCTTCCGGTCCGGTCTCATGCTCCGATGGGCTGCCGGCAGCGTCCTTCCACCATTCATCAGAATATTCCATGATGGTCCCGCCGAGACAGATATCTGATGCCATGATCTGCCGGGTGTTCGCCACTACCCATGCGGCCTGAGCATCTTCATCCTCTTCTCCCGCCCCTGTGTTATAGGCATCAGCGCCATACTCCGTTATGACGAGCGGCTTATCGCTCCTTTGTCTGTAAAAGTCAAAAAAGCTTCCGGCCTGGCCAAAAAAGTCTATGTTATGAAAGTCCCTGTAATAGGCGTTAACCCCCCATACATCTATGAAGGGCAGCTGTTGATCGTGGCCTCCGAACTCGCTTTCACCGATATACAAGATACCGCCGTTGATGATCATGACGGGATGATAAGAATCGCCTTCTATCTCATACGCTACCTCTGCGAGTCTATTGCAAAGGCTGTAAAATCCATTGGCTATGTCGGTCTTACTCCTTCCGTAGGCCGCGGCTATCTCGTCGAATGACAGGCTAAGCTCATTGCCTAATGCCCACATAAGAACTGAATCTTCATTTCTATATGCGCTGACAAAATTCCTGAAATTCTGTTCTATCGAATTCCGTTGGCTGGCTTGGGTGAAATCGACCTTGTTAATCCAGAAGCCGGCTATGACCTTCAATCCATATTCCTCGGCCTTGGCCAGGATATTCCTTCCCGGCAATCCCCACGATCTTATAGTATTGAAGCCCGCATCGACCAGGAGAGGAAAGTCTCTGTCGTAAAATCTTGAGTCGTCGGAGGGAGGTGGCAGGCCGCCTATGGGCGTGGGCTGGTATCCTACGCCTTTAATGGTGAATGGCTCGCCGTTCACATAAAGAGTTTTGTCTGATTTTATGATGACTACCGGGCCTGTGCTTTCGGGCTTTTCGGGGGGCGGCGGCGGAGGTGCGACTTCGCCCATTTTAAAGCTGAGGTTATCAAGATAAATAGTGCCGCTACCTTGAAAGACTATGCTTACAGATCTCATCTTAGTCTTATCCATGCCTATGAATTCGTGCAAAGGGATATCTATTTCCTGCCATTCGGTCGTTGTATCTGAGAAGTTGACCGATGGATGAGGTGGTATACCAGATCCGGATTGAAGCTCCAATCTCATTGTTTCCCCGCCCCTATCGCCTCTTATTGAGAAAGATAAGAACGCGTAATCACTGATGTCCAGGTAAGTCCTGTCATCCCATACATTAGATGCGTACCAGTTATTATTTTGATATATAAATCTTCGGCTCTTTGACCCATCAAATGAGCCTGAGGCCGTCTCGGTCATGGAGGCACTGCCGCCCGTCCAGAATCTTAGCGTATTAGCGTTAGAATTACTGTCATTATAATCATCGATCATAAGAGATGACTGTTGGGCATAGGTCACCGGACAGGCCGCTGCCATAATGGCAAAGGCTACGCCAAACATCAAAATTTTAGATTTTGAGTTATGCTTCATCGTATCCTCTTTTTTCGAAACTTATTAAAACAACTAAAAAAGAGGGCTTAAAAAAAAGCCCCCTCCTCCTATTGTCACTATAAGTATAGCATATATATACAAGCAGTCAATAGCAAATATATAGCTTTTTTATACCCTAACTAAATAAGGAAAGTGACCCATTTTTAAGAATAAAATAGTTGGATTTAGCAGATTTTTATAAGATGAGGTTGAGGAGGGCGCCGACTATTATTGCGGTGGTAAGCATTATGAGGGCTGACTTGAACATATCTTTGGCGCCAAGCTCCTTGGCCAGGATAGTGAATGTCGCTATGCAGGGAAAATATATAGAAAGGATGACACTTCCGATAACTAACTGTTTAGTGGTAAGATTTAACGGCCCGAGCATCCCCACAGCTACATCTTTTCTCAAAAAACCTATTATCAACGCCCCGATAGATTCTTCCGGCAAACCCCATATACGCTCGAGTATCGGCGCGAATATTCCTGAAACAAAATCAATAATACGCAGCGCGTACAAAACATTAACAAACAGTATACCTAAGAGGACAAGGGGAACGGCCTCTTTTATAAAACTATAAATTCGCATATATAACTTTTTTATCACTGATCTGGCATGCGGAATCCGGTAGGGCGGTATTTCCACCAGTATCTCAGGGCTCTTGCCTTTTATGAACCTATTTAGGATGAGGCCTTTAGCGATAAGAAGAAGGAATAATATTAAAAATATTAGCGCGACATATCTTCCTCCTCTCTGGCCTACCAGGCCCACTATCATCGCTATCTGCGCCATGCACGGCACAGCGATCGCCATCATCGTGGCGGCTATAAATTTTTCACGTTTGCCTTCGAGAAGGCGTGTAGCGAGAGCGCCGGGAACATTGCAGCCCAAGCCTAAGATCATCGGGATTATCGCGTAACCGTGAAGTCCGAATCTGTGCATAATATTATCCGCTAAAACAGCCAGGCGCGGAAGATATCCAAAATCCTCCAGAACGCCCAGCACAAGATAGAAGCTGATAATATATGGCAGTACCATCGCGAGCGGCACAAAGAGGCCCGTAGTAAAAAGCCCGAAAGACTGTGCGAAATCGATCCGGCCTTCTACTAAATTACCTATCAAAATTCCGCTCAATAGACTGTTCGCGCCGAAAAGGTGGTATAACTTCATCATCAAAGGCGCCCAGACATATTCAAAAAACGGCTCACACACGTAGCCTATCAAGGACTCCCCGGTAAAACGTATGACTAAAAAAGAAAGCGCCATAATGAGCAAAGATATCGGTATGCCGGTGACAGGCCTTATGCTTAGATCAGCCAGCCGTTCTAAAAATGTATGATGCCTGTGGTGAAGGTGCTGTACTTCTTTCACTATCTTGCCGATATATTCCCACCTCTCGCTATCCTTAAGAGGTTCCATCTTTTTGGGCCTTGCTTTAGAAATATGCTCGACGAGCTCCTTAACGCCTTCTCCCGTAAGGCCGCAGGTCGTCACTACAGGGACACCCAGGATCTTTTCAAGTCTTTTTACATCTATCTGAATACCTTTGTGTTTTGTATCGTCCCACATATTGAGCGCCACGATAACGGGTATGTTTTTCTCCAGCAACTCTACCGTAAGATACAGGTTCCTCTCGAGATTCGTCGCATCCACGACATTGATTATCACGTCACCTTCTTCTATCATGCGCACCGCGACTTCTTCGGCTTTAGATGTGGGTTCCAGCGCGTATGTGCCGGGGATATCGATAATAGCGGGATTTGCCTCTCCTAATTTTATATAACCCTGGGTAAATTCCACCGTTGTGCCGGGATAATTCGATATGATCACCCTGGCCCCTGTTAAACGTGAAAAGAGCGCGCTCTTTCCCACATTAGGATTACCCATTAATAAGATCTTGTTTATAGCCATTAGCGTTCTACCTCGACGAATATCTTCGATGCCATCCCGTGGCCTATTGCCACCTGAAATTTATCCACCATGATAGTCTGCGGGCCTCTCCAGAAATGCGAGCCCACCTTCTTTATCTCCTTACCCGTACGTATACCTATGTTCTGGACCCTGGACGTGATCCCGTGGCCGCCCTGGATCTCGGCGATTTTGCCTATCTCTCCGCGCTTCATTTCAACGATGCTTATCTTCATCTCTTTCCTCTCTTCTTTACTTTATTTCCGCAATCCTTGCAAATACCGTATATCTCCATCTTATGGCTTTTCGGTGTGAATGAAAATCTTTTAGCCAGTTTTAGCTGGAGCCTTTCGATCTCATCATCGGTAGCTTCAATGCACTTCCCGCATTCGCTGCATACCAGATGGTCATGGTGGGGATGGCCCAGTTTGTGCTCAAACCTCGCCGCCTTGTCGCCTAAGCCTACCCGCCTGGCCAGGTCCGCCTCACACATAAGCTTAAGCGTTCTAAACACTGTCGCGTGACCGACATACGGGTATCTTTTTCTGACAATAGCGTAAAGCTCTTCGGTAGTGACATGTTTTTCTGTACCCAAAAAGGCCTTTAATATTTCCTCGCGCTGGTGCGTAAACTTAAGACGTTGCGTCTTCAGGTACTTATTGAACACATCATACGGCCCTGCCATGTGCACCTCCCGATGCCTTACATCTATTTGAAATTGAATTTCAATGTCAATTGTAACACAAAAAAATATACCTGTCAAGCGTTTATTTTTTTATCAGCTTCATCATAACGTTCTTTATTCCTATTAGCTCCCCTATCTCGTTTTTCTCAATATAAGTATGCCCTATCCACTGCCAGAGGTACCCTAGGAATATGTTAAGAAGCCCTATCTTCCATCTACCTGTCAAAAGCTGAAATAACCCAAAAACAGCTTCAGGTATACCTATTATATGAAGAACCATATTGACGTTGTTCGCGTGCCTGGACCTGTAATTCTTTATGTATTTGATCAAAGCTTTCATCTCTATCCTTTAAAACGCGAGCCCTGTTTTGTTTTTCTTTTTTTGAATTCTTCGTTCACCGCGCCTATTACTTCTGCCTTTTGATTGATCCATTTCGGCGCCACAAGAACGTCGTCACTTGCGTCTGAAATAAGCCGGAATATTACGCACTCAGGGCTTATTATCTCCAGAAAATCGCAAATCGTTTGCACATACTCACTCTTCTGCATCAAATGTATATTTGAATCTTCGTATAACTGCCGGAGCTTCGTATCTTTAAGGACATGCAGTATGTGAAATTTAATACCGGAAACCGGCAGTTTAGCGATCTTCTCGGCAGTCTTGAGCATATCATCTTTTGTCTCCCCCGGCAAGCCTAATATGACATGAGCGGCTACTTTGATATTTCGCTCCGCTGCCATCTCCGAGGCTCTGACAAAGTCATGATAGGCATGCCCCCTGTTTATAAATTTTAGAGTCCTTTCGTGGCTGGTCTGCAGTCCGTATTCGATCCATGTATCATAGTCATCGCTATAAGACTTAATGAGGTCGAGCTTTTTCTCATCCACACAGTCCGGACGCGTGGAAATATATAAGCCGATGATATCGGGGTACTCCTTAATAGTATCATACGCGTCTTTAAGCCTGTTCAAAGGCGCGTAGGTATTGGTGGCATTCTGGAAATAAGCTATAAACTTCTTCGCGTTATAACGCTTTTTCACGTGATCTATGGACTGCCGTATTTGATCATCCAGAGAAAGTCCGGTATTGGCAAAATGCGAAAACCCTTTATCGTTGCAATAGATGCAACCTTCTTCGCTGATCTTCCCGTCTTTATTCGGACAAGTAAAACCCGCGTTGAGGCTCAACCGCTGCACCCTCTCCCCGAATTTACCCTTTAAATAATCATTGAATGAGTAATAATGCGTTTCCATGTTAAGCCTATAAAAAGCGGAAAACGTCCCCTCTACTTATGCAGTTTCACCATAAGGAGTGAGACGGCTGCCGGCGTGATCCCGGAGATCCTTGCCGCCTGGCCTAAAGAATGCGGCTTGAAGTGTTTTAATTTTTCTCTGATCTCATTTGAGAGGCCGTTTACCGAAGAATAATCAAACCCGCCGGGTATCTTCATAGAATCAATTCGCTCCAGCTTCTTTATGTTCATAAGTTCTCTTCTGACATAACCCTCGTATTTTATGTCGACTTCAACCTGAACCTTTTCATAGTAATCAAGACACTTGAGTTTGCCCATTTTTAACACATCCTTGTAAGATACGCCGGGCCTTTTCAAGATCTGGTTAAGCCTCGCGGGATTTGATATCGGCGCGCTATTTAACCTCTTAAGAGAATCATTGACGCGCTTTGAGGGCTTTACGATAATGGAATCAAGTTTGGCCTTTTCTGACTCTACTTTCTTTATTTTATTTTTCATAAACGATAACCTGCTTTTTGAAACAAGGCCTACGTCCTGTCCGATACCCATAAGACGTATATCGGCATTGTCTTCTCTTACCAGCAAGCGATGCTCCACCCGGGAAGTAAACATCCTGTACGGCTCACTTGTCCCCTTGGTCACCAGATCATCTATAAGGACTCCGATATAGGCCTGTGACCTGTTAAGGATAAGCGGTTTTCTTTTTTTGATCTTTAGCGCGGCATTGATCCCGGCCATAAGCCCTAAAGACGCGGCTTCTTCATAACCTGTCGTGCCGTTTATCTGGCCGGCCATATAAAGCCCGCTGACAATTTTTGTCTCAAGAGTAGCGTAGAGAGAAGTCGGATCCACAAAATCGTATTCTATACCGTATCCGGGTTTGTTTATCCTGACCTTCTCAAGTCCCTTTACGCTGTGAAGGATATCTTCCTGGACATCGACGGGCAGGCTTGTGGCTATCCCGTTGGGATAATACTCATCCGTATCTAAGCCTTCCGGCTCCAAGAATACGGTATGAGAATCTCTCCCGGAAAAACGCAGGACCTTATCTTCTATGGACGGGCAATATCTTACACCTGTCGATTTGATCACTCCTGTATAAAGGGGGGACCTATCCAGGTTGTCCCTGATGATCTTATGCGTCTTTTTGTTTGTCTGTGTGATATAGCACGGGACCTGTTTAAGCTTCAGCTTTTTTGTTGAAAAGGAAAAAGGGATGACCTCTTTGTCGCCGTACTGGGCCTTTAAAACGGAAAAATCTATTGTTTTCCCGTCGAGCCGCGGCGTAGTCCCGGTCTTAAGGCTGCCTACACTGAATCCGTGCTTTTTAAGGCTTTTCGACAGGTCAATACAGGCCTGCTCGCCCATTCTCCCGCCGGGGAAATGTTCAAGCCCTAAGTGAATAAGCCCGTTCAAGAATGTCCCTGTGGTCAATATGACCGCGGAGGCGTTTATCTTTTTGCCTGGTTTTGTGACCACACCTTTACAGGCCTTGTCTTTTATTATCAGGTCTGCTACTTCATCTTCCAGCACATCAAGGTTTTTTTGTTTCAAAACACGTTCCCGCATATACTGATTATACTTAACGCGGTCCGCCTGAATGCGCGAAGAACGAGCCGCGTAGCCTTTTGAAGAATTGAGCATCCTGTACTGGATCGCCGCGGCATCAGCGGCTTTTGCCATCTCCCCGCCAAGCGCGTCTACTTCCTTTACAAGCTGCCCCTTACCCAAACCTCCTATCGCGGGATTGCAGGACATAAAACCTATTTTTTCCGCGCTTAAGGTCACAAGCAGCGTCTTAAGCCCTGACCTTCCGCCGCATAACGCCGCTTCACAACCCGCGTGTCCGCCGCCTACCACGATGATGTCATATTTATTTTTTGCCCGAGCCATATAGCGCCTTCTTCCTGTTAAATCAATACGCGTTCCAATACGATACCACAAATAACTTCCAAAATCAATTTTAAAAATATTTGAATTATCGGGGTTTTGTGATATACTTATAGCTGATAATTAAATTATATTATAGTCAAATACAAAGGAGTAATTGATGAAAAAAGTAATACTATTTGGATTGATCGTCAGTTTGTTTATAGGCCTCTTTTTACCCTGCCGGGTATCCGCGCAGACCAGAGTAGCAAAAATAATCTTTATGGATGGAGAAGTACAAGTCCAGCGCGGAGGCGGCGGTAATTGGACGGATGCCGAAAAAGGCATGGTGCTGGCTGCCGGCGATAAGTTAAAGACAGGTGATGATTCCTGGTCGGAAGTAAGCATCGGAGAAGGGCATCAAAACGTCGTAAGGGTGCAACAGCAGACCCTGACAGAGGTCAAAGACCTGGGCCCCGTACGGATATATCTTCTCAAGGGCGAATTACGTACACTGCTTGAGGAACTCAACCCTGATGAGACTTTCGAGATCGTGACTCCTACGGCTGTATGCGGCACCAGAGGAACAGGCTGGGATACTATCACTGACGGCGTCAAGACAGTGGTTGACGTGTACGAAGCCTCTATCTTCTTCGGCAAGCTATCCGATGAGGGCGAATTAATGGCAGGCCCCATAATCAAGACCGGCAAAAGAGGTGTTCTGGAAGACCGTGTCAGGCCCATTAAGATCAAAAATATCCCGGCCGGCAGGAAGCGCTCCTGGAATAAGTGGAAGAAGGACTTCAGCCAAAGGCGCGCCGTTGAAACAGGTAAAAGCGGTGACAGTGACGAGGGTGATGGCGGTAACGGCGGAGATGACGGTGAAGGCAGTGACGGAAAAGGAGAATTGGCCGAAAAAGTCAAAGTCACAAACAAACAACAAAAATCTATCGAATCCATCAAAGAAAGTAAAACAAATGTTTCCGACAGGCTCGATGAAGGCGATATAGATAACAGGACCAAGGACAATAGTGACGGCGGCGGCCAGTATTAAAAAAAGAACGAGTAAATCAAGAAAGGGACTTATAGTATGAGACCTCGATATTTAACGACAGTTTTATTCATTTTGTGTCTTCTGTTGACCCGTCCCCTTTTTGCCGTTGAGGATGGGGATATTCTGTATCCCACAATAGGTAAGGGAGAAGATATCGCCCTCGAAGAGTCTGAGAAATATGAATTTGAAAATTTCGATTATGCGTTGTCCGGCTCTACGCTGCTCGGATATGATACCAACGTCCATCTGGAGCACTATGACCCGGCTTCAAGTATTTTTATGCAAAACGCCTTCGGCGCGAACTCCACCTCTCAGCTTTTCGAACTCTGTACGTTGCGATTGAGCTATGACATTACTTCCATAAAGTATTTCAGGTTTTCGGAACCGGATCTTCTGGACAATATCCTGGGCGCCGGCATAGACACAAAGGTGACCGATGGCCTGCTGTTTTCACTTGATTATACATTCGATTTTGTGGATTTCCCGCATGATAAGGCCAGTGAATATACAATGGGCGAAATATCGGCCGGCGTAAAGCATGACATAACGGATTCTCTTTATCATCAGTTAATATATAAATTTTCAAATAAACATTATCCCAAGTGGAAGACCAGAAATGACGGTGGTATAGTACGGATGGGCGATAGAAAAGATGTAAGAAATACTTTCATGCACCGGCTGGGCTGGTATATCAGCGATAAAACATTCCTGCAGGCTGAAAATTCACTTTACTTCAATAACTCAAATGATATGTTTCTGGACTTTTATGACTACACGGCGATAAAGACTAAAGGATCCATCCTTCACCTTATAACGGATAAATTCTACGCTCTGGCAAATGCCGGATATCAATATCAGGTTTACAGAAACCGCGTCGTATCGGACCATGTCGACGGCGATGAGCGGGATAAACTCCTGATGTGCGGCGCATCATTGTTTTACGATGTAAAACCCGGGGTCTCTGCGGGGTTAAATCTGGATTACAGCAAAAATTTCTCCAATGAAGGGGAGGAAAAATATCAGGATCTTATGATCTCAAGCGGATTATACTGGAATTACTAGCCCTTTGGCGTCTTCTTCTGGATATAATCAAGGTATTTATCTAACTCTTCCCTGTTTTCAAAAATATTCTCTTTGGGCAATGCCTTTACGATATCTATTACTTTCTTCACTTGCGGCTGCAGGCTCGCTATGACCAGCGACCCGTTCTTTTCTTCGATGAATTTCTTTATCTGAAATATAACGGCTAATCCGGCGCTGCTTACGTAGTTTACCTTTTCCATATCGAGGATGATAAGCTTTGTAGTGGGCACCAGAATAGGCTTGATTTTTTCATCCAGGACGCTATATGTATCCGAATCCACGCGGCCCCTCAACCGGACTAAAAAACCGCCTTCTACTTTTTTTTCTATATTAATACCGATATCCGCTTTATCCTCAAACATATAACCCCCCTTATGTTACGGTATAGAGCATTGTATCACATCTAAGTACCGCGTCAATGCCAAACACATCAAAACAGATGCGCGAACTGTTCGATGGCCTCTCTTCTGCTATTAAATATATCAAATATCTTATCCAGATTCGTGGCCGCGAGCACCGCCTTCACGCTATGCGTCACGCTGCACAAGACCAGGTTACCGCCGATCTCCTGCGCTCTTTTGAGCATATACACCAGCGAAGCAAGGACTATTGAGGATACGAACGTGATACCGGTCAGATCCAATATTATATTTTTGATGCCTCCGTCAATCAGCGCGCTGAAAGCCCTCTTTAATTCCTCATTTTGCAGCATGGTTATGTTCTCAAGCAGCAAAGTAAATATGGCGAGCTGTCCTATTTTTTCAACCTCGTAGGTCTGTCCGCCCATCTATACCCCCTCCGTATAGTTCCATTAGAGATTATACCCGAAATACCGCCTGCTGTCAAACTCGAAGGAGTGGGATCTTAAGGCGTTTGCGGGGTGTTTCCCCCTTAAGCAGTTCCTGCTTCCGCCAGGCCACATTGTTTCTGGGGTGGCCATTCCCGGCTGTCTTCAGCGTGTCTGAGGCGGCCACATGGAGCGTATGCTTGCCGTATTTTATGTTTATCGTATCCGTGACTTTCGAGAGCCTGGCTATTTTTTCTATCCTTACGGGGTCGTCAAAGAGCGTCCTCGAATCAACGCCCTCCGGCACAATATCGGACAGTACAACGCCCGTCGCTCTATACATGATATTCTCATTAAAGGCTATATTGAAAAGTTTACCGCATATACCCATAAAATCAAGCGTGGAAGACGAATGCCTGTTAAGTTTTGCCTCAAGGCCACATGTTTTAAAGTCTGAGGCCTTAAGATAGATAAGAAGCTTGGCGGCGCTCAAACTGTGCCTTCTAAGTTTTATACAAGCGGACTCAAGGTTTCTTGTCAACCTGGCCTTCACATGATCCTCCTCCCGCGAAGCAGGCATGAACGTCCTGGTCTTGCTTATTGAAAGATATTTTTTCTTCTCTTCCCGGCATAGCTTATAAACACTTTCTCCGCGTAATTCGCGCCATAGCTCGATGCCGACTTTGCCAAGCAGCCTTTTCGCGAAATCCTCCGGCCTGTTCACGTAATCAAACACATTTTTAATGCCGTGTTTTCTTAAAAGCTCGACGGTGTTTGGACCAAAGCCGCATACCGTATCAAGATGAGAACACTTAAGGAACTTGTGCAGTCTGTAGCCCGGGACCGCTGTAAATCCATCGGGCTTATCATGCCGCGAACATATCTTGGCGAGTGTCTTGGACAGGCTTAAGCCCACGGAGACTGTCAGGCCCAGCTCCTTTTGTATCCGCTCCTTCATCCTGCCGGCGATCTCCGGATAGGAAGCCCTGTATACCCGTCTCAGGCCTGTTATGTCACAGAATGCCTCATCAATGGAAAATTCCTCGACTGACGGCGTAAAGCGTTTTATGATATCGAACATCCTCTCGGAATATAAGCTGTAGGTCTCATAATCGCTTGGGAGGATCAGCAGGGCCGGACAGAGCCTTTTCGCTTCAGAGAGCCGGATGCCGCGCTTGACACCGAAGGCCTTCGCCTCATAACTGGCGCAGGATATTATGCCCCTCTCCTTTCCTGTGACTATGGGTTTTCCTTTGAGGCGCGGGTCTCCTGCCTGCTCACAGGAAGCGAAGAAGGCATCACAGTCAATATGTAATATAGCCCGCGGATAAGACGAAAGGGTTATAAAATATTTATCTGTATTTTCTGACATTAGCTATGACGACACCGGCTATGATCAATTCCTGTTTGGGCATTATGGTAGGGTATTTCCGGTTGGCTGACTTTAAGACGGCGATCTTTCCCCTTTTCTCAAAATACTTGAGCGTCCATTCACCGTCTACCTGCGCCACTACGATATCCCCTGTCTTCGGGGCGATATTTCTCTGGGTGAGAATAAGGTCTCCGGGATGGATCCCCGCGTCTATCATGGAATCACCGTCTACCTTTAATATATAGGTAGCCTGCGGATTAGATATGAGATACTCATCCAGGCTCATCGTATCCACAAGTTCCTCTTCAGCCGGGCTGGGAAAGCCTGCCGCGATGACCCCCAGGACCCTTGTAGGCTTAAGCAGCCTTCCCGGCACTATCCTGCCTTTAGAGTCCTTATCGAGAAAACCTTCCCTGACCAGGGAAAGTACTCTTTTGAAGACGGCATTCTTGGACCTGAGGCGGAATAATTTCAGCATCTCCGAATACGACGGCATCCTCTTATGGTCGGAATAGAATAAATTTATCTCTTTAGCCTGCCTGATAAGATCCTTCCTGTCTCTCATGGTATATAGTATAGTGAACAATCGTTCACTTGTCAATAGAAAAAGGGGACAGACACTTTTATAGCGTTGTAAAGGGGACAGACACTTTTTTGAGGCTACATACAGAGCTTCAAAAAAGTGTCTGTCCCCATAATCGTAAAAGTGTCTGTCCCCTTTTTCTATTATTTTCTCTTAAAGAGGGCGATGCCGTACTGTTCCGTGGTAAAGGGGAAGGGGCCGAACTGCTTGTGCAGCCTGTAGTTTTTCACTATATATTTGAATATATCCTGCGCGTAGTCTTTGCCGAAAACGGCGTACCCGTATTTATCCGTTCTTCTTTGCGTCAGGACTATATAGTCCACTTTCTTCTCATCCATCTCCCGGATGACATCGTCGGCAACACCCTGCTTGGCCAGGTCTATCGGATGATAACTGTAATAATAAAGCGGGTTCTCCCTGTCCAATAGGAAATTGACCACCACCCCTTCGGGAAAAACCACTAATGTTTCGTCTTTGCCTGTAGAGGTTTCCAAATATTTCATCAACTCCGCCAGCCTCTGCTCCCTGCTTGTGCCGAAGACGTTCATGCTGCCCCTGCCGGAAGTAACCCTTAACGTACGGTTCTTATAGCAAAAGTTCGAGATCTTACAATGACTCGCTATAAACAGGATGAATATAAACAAAAGACCGGCCCTGAAATATCCTCTGGCCAGATCCGACTTTAAGGGCGCGGCCGCGATCTTGAGGAAGAATACATAGTAAACGATTATGGCGG
Source organism: Candidatus Omnitrophota bacterium (assembly GCA_016783745.1). GTDB lineage: Bacteria > Omnitrophota > Gorgyraeia > JAHIPI01 > JAHIPI01 > BS750m-G14. Next base: position 40,811 of record JADHVZ010000007.1, read on the forward strand.
GCGTCAGGATATAGAAACCATAATGGCCCGCCCAGACATGCAAGAGCATCCTTGTCATCAGGAAAAATGAGAAAAATGATATCGTCAGCATAAAGATGTTTTCAGTCCTGTTCTTTTGCCTGAGGGCGCCTATCGCGGAAATGATCATCACCGCCAGGCATATCACGGGTAGCGACCTGTACTGCAGATCATAGGAAACGAAAAACACTCTGTAAAGAAAAAACGCCGCCGCAATAACGGCTAAGCCGATGGCGGAGGATAGCGCTATCCTCGAGGCGGTTTTTTTCCGGCATAAAAGGCTTATGATGACCCCGCCCGCGGCGAAAAGCAGGCATAACGCCGAATAATGCAGGATATTCTTAAGTATGATCAATATGTTCCCGGGCATATCATCCAGGCCGGAAAGCCAGCCCGCGAAGGCGGTCCTGACATCGGAACTTTTTACCCATATATCGAACAGGTTGCTATTCTGCACCGCGCTGCTTCCCAGAAATGCGGCATAGACAAAAAAAGCGATGATCAACGGTATTATAACGCAAAGCGCCAGCCTGTTGCCCGATAGCCGCGCCGGATCACCGCCGCGGCGGAACGATATCGTATAAAAAATAACGCCCGCAAGCATGGACAGGACAAGCATTATCCCCACATCCACCCTTGACAGGAGCGTAAGCAGGATGAACGACGAACTTAAATAGGCGTATTTGCTCGATCTTTTTTTCATCAGGATGTAGAAGAAATAAAGCGCCGCAAGAGAGAAAGCTATGGCATGGATCGATGAATAACTATAAGGCAGGAAGAAATTATAGTTACCCAGATACGTATAATGGCCGAACCCGAATACGATCAAAAAAGTAAAGACCGTGAATGTGGAAAATAATATACTGAGAAAGCGCCGCGATATCTTGTATATCAGCACGCTGACCGCGCAAAGGGTAATAAACCCGCTTAAGTAAAGGATATAAAGGTTTGCGCTGAAGATCTTAAATAGAGTCGCGTTAAAATACGGCGAAAAAGGCCCGTATATGTAAAAAACGTCCCTGTATAATAGCTTTCCGAGGCCGAGCTGCAATGGCACATACATCTCTCGGCCCACATCTACTATCAGATCACCCCACTTCAGCCATGTGAACTTCAGTAAAAAAAGCAGGCATACCGAGCTCAATAAAACAGAGATCCAGCCACTTTTCCAGTATTTTTTTAAAAGCAGTTTATATCTCATTTGCCTTTTTATATTTTAACATCGGAAGGCCTGTTTTAAAAGAACTATTTGTCTTTACTCGGGATTACCTCCGGTTTATAATATGATCAGTATGAATAAGCTATATAATGTAAAATACACCGGAAATGCGGCCGCAAACCTTCTATCTGTGCCTCTGCAGGTCCATCGCCGCGCCACAAAACGCTTTCGCCGTATCCCGCGCGCCCATCCCGTAAAGAAAATACTTGCCATGAAGATGTGGGGTATAGGCAATCTCACTATCCTTCTGCCGATACTAAAAAGGATAAGAGAACAATATGCTGAAGCGGACATATATTTTCTGACTCTTGACTCCAATAAGGGCCTGCTGGAAAGTTCATTGCCCGGAGTAAAAATTTTATATGTCAAGCTGACTACAAACGTGTTTAGAATAGCTATGGATTTTTTTAAATACATAGTGATATTCAGCAGATTAAAGTTGGACCTATTGCTGAATTTTGAACAATGTAACAGGCTTTCTATTATATTCAGTTATATGATGGGCGCTAAGAGGCGTGTCGGATTCGAGATCGCGAAATGCGGATATAACTCTCTTTACACCGATACGGTTAAAAACGATCCCGGACTGCATGTCTCCCGTAACTTCACAAGGCTTGCCCGTCGGGCTGGTATCGATATCAATGGATACCGGTATATGGCCCCCGAACCGGAACAACATTCCAGAGAAAACGCCAAAAATATCTTGAGGCGGTTCGGCCTCGAAGATAAAACTATAGTCGCATTACATGCGGGTTCCGGAGAAAACTTCACGGGCAAACGGTGGAAAAATTCTAATTTTGCCTGTCTGGCCGATGGCCTCATTGAAAGATACGGCGTAACCATAGTATACACGGGCACGGAAAAAGAGGATGAATTGATCGAAAATACTCGGGCGAAAATGAAATATAAGGCGCATAATCTCTGCGGTTATTTCACCCTGCAGGAGCTTACCGTGTTTTTACAGCGATGTCATCTTTTTATTTCCAATGACACCGGCCCATTGCACATCGCGATATCACTCGGGATCAACACTGTGGGATTATACGGCCCTATGGATCCGGGCCAGTACGGATCATTAAATGACCGTAGCCTGTCTTTCTATAAGCCCATGGAATGCAGCCCCTGCCTCACTGACCTAAACAATAAAACAAGCTTATGCGAGAGATCGGAATGTCTGGACAATATAACATATGAAGAGGTCATGGAAAAGGTATCGGACAAATTTTTCAAGCATGAGGAGGCCGCGGTTGTCAGTTCTGCCTAAAGCCCTTTTTTTAAACAGGATCATCCGCTCAAACTTCGGCAGGCCGAGCTTTCCCTACAAGCTTACCTTCGCCGTGACATATCGGTGCAATTTAAGATGTAAGACTTGCCTTATATGGTCCAAAGAACCGAAACAGGAGTTGAGCCTTGACGAGATAAGCGAATTTTTTAAAAGATCGAACGGTTTCTCATGGGTCGACCTGACCGGAGGCGAGATATTTTTAAGGGAAGACCTGCCGGAAATAATCGATATCATACTCTCGAATTGCCGGTCTCTCTGCATACTGCATTTTCCGACAAACGGACAGTTGACAGAAAAGGCATTGATGGCCGCTGAAAAAATACGGAACGATAGCCGGGCGGCGCCGGTCGTGACTGTCAGCATAGACGGCCCTGAAGGTATACATAACCGCATAAGGGGATCTGAAAACGCGTGGAAAAAAGCCGTTGATACTTTTATTGAGCTTAAAAAATCGGGCCTCAGGCATGTATATATAGGGTACACGATATCTGAGTTCAATATCGGCAAGATCGATGAGACCTTTCTGGAAATCAAAAATTTATATCCTCTCTTAAACTATAACGACATTCACGCCAATCTCTTCCATACCTCACAGCATTACCTGAACAACTCATCAATAGATGCCCCGAAAAATGATCTGGTTCTTGAGGAGTACGGATATCTTCAAAAAAAGAGGCGGAATAAAAAATTAAAATACATTTTAGAAAAACGTTATTTCGCCATGGCGCCGCGTTATCTGGCGACAAAAAAAATGCCCGTAAAATGCCAGGCATTGGGCTCGAGTTTTTTCCTGGATCCGTACGGCGACATCTATCCGTGCAGTATTTTCGATAGAAAAATATCAAATATACGCGATATCGGTTATGACCTCAAAAAAATATGGAATAACGGTGAAAAGCTTGCGGATACAAGAAATGATATTCTTAATAAAAACTGTGACGGCTGCTGGACGCCGTGCGAGGCCTATCCCTCCCTGTTAGGCTCACTCTAAAAATTCCCGGCTATTATTCACCAAACGGAAGCTTGATCTTTTCCTGTAACTCTTTAGCGGTATTTTCTATGGTCTTTTGAACGTCTGAGAGGACTTTTTCAGCTTCACGCTGAGCCTGTTCAGCGGCTTCATGCGTCCGCCTCGCGGCCGCTTGCACTTGAGCCGCGGCATCCTCGGCAACTTTCTGAGCCGATGAAAGCGTATCCGAAATAGATCCCTTTAGTCCGCCGAGATCGAAATCTGTCAGGCCCGCTATTGTGGTGTTCATAAGAGTCCTTACCACGATAAGTTTTATGAGGGCATACGGATCCGTTATATTTTCATATTTCTCATTTAAGTCGACCTTGAACTCCTTTACGCTCGGAGTAGAGCCTCTTGAATAATCCTTAAATACGACCTTACCTATCTTAAGCTCCAGGCTGTCTATTTGTATCTGGGGGGTCTTTCCTCCCTCACTTGCCGTTTTCTGCCGGGGCTCCTTGCCTTCTTTTTGAGCCTGCACCACCTTCAATGAGTCTAAATTGAGTTCACCTTTTTCATTTTTTACGACCGTAAACTCCTCCATATCTATCCTCATCTCCTCGAGATGCACCTTGCCCCTAAAAATAGGAGACAGGTTATAATCAACGTATATCTCAGGCATGCTGAACATTATCCTGTCCTTATATCCGCTCGGGTTATGAAGCCTGAGTCCTTTGATCCCTACAAGTGTGTTTATGATACCGACCTTAAAACTTCTTATCTCAAGCGGAAGGCCTGTGACCACCTGCACACCTTTTTCCACGGATATCTTTACCAGCATATCCTTGGCAAATGACAATACAAGCAATATCACCAGTATGCCTGCCAATATACTTATCGGCTTTTTCATTCCAAACCTCCTCTTAGAAAATTATTTCTTTTTTTCGATCTTAGCCCAGGTATCACGCAGGCTTACTATACGGTTAAAGACCGGTTTTCCGTCGGAAGGATCCGCGCTATCGACGCAAAAGTAGCCTTTTCGTTCAAATTGATACCTGGAACCCGGCTTCGCTTTTTTCAGGCCAGGCTCTATCCTGCAGGATCTTAACACCTCAAGCGAGTTTGGATTCAGATTAGATTTAAAATCACCGCCTTCACCCTCTTCAGGGTCCCGCTTAGTAAACAGCTCTTCATATAGCCGCACTTCAGCTTCAAGCGCGTGGCAGGCTGATACCCAGTGCAATGTTGCCTTTACCTTACGCCCGTCCGGGGAATCTCCGCCTTTTGTGGCAGGATCATATGTGCAGTGGATCTCTTTGACCTCTCCGGTCTTTTCATCCTTTATAACGTCAACGCATTTGATGTAGTAGGCGTATCTTAAACGTACTTCCCTCCCGGGGGACAAACGATAGAATTTTCTGTGCGGGTCTTCTTGAAAATCTTCCCGCTCGATATAAAGTTCCCGCGAGAATGGTACTTTTCTTGTACCCATACCATGATCTTCCGGATTATTGATAGCGTCAAGTCCTTCCTCTTTATCGAGCGGATAATTGGTGATGACCACCTTGAGCGGGCGTAAAACCGCCATAACGCGGGGAGCTGTCCTGTTCAATTCAGCGCGAATGGAATTTTCAAGCACATTGATGTCTATTATACTGTTAAACTTCGCTATGCCTATCTCGTCGCAAAAATTACGTATGGATCCCTGTGTATAGCCGCGCCTTCTAAGGCCCGATAAAGTCGGCATGCGCGGATCATCCCATCCGCTCACATGTTTGCCCTCCACCAGTTGTAAAAGCTTCCGCTTACTTAAAACGGTATAGCTTAGATTAAGCCGCGCGAATTCGATCTGTTGAGGCCGGTAGATATCAAGCCCCTTGAGTATCCAGTCATAAAGCGGGCGGTTGTTTTCAAATTCAAGCGTGCAAAGCGAATGCGTTATGCCCTCTACCGAATCGGATATACAATGCGCAAAATCATACATCGGATAAAGGCACCACTGATCGCCTTTTCTATAATGAGAGGCCTTTTTGATCCGGTACAGCGGCGGATCCCGCATGATCATGTGGGGAGATCTCATGTCGATCTTCGCGCGGAGCGTCCGGGAGGCATCTTCAAATTCGCCTTTTTTCATGCGGCCGAAAAGGTCAAGATTTTCTTCAGCCGAACGGCCGCGGTACGGGCTATCCTTACCCGGTTCCGTCACTGTGCCGCGGTATTTGCTTACCTCCTCCGGGCTCAGGTCGCAGACATAAGCCTTCCCTTTATTAATAAGCTGTATAGCGCATTCGTAAAGCTTGTCAAAGTAGTCTGAGGCATAAAACTCTCTATCCCGCCAGTCAAACCCGAGCCATTTCATGTCACTTTTGATGGATTCAACGTAACTGATCTCTTCTGTCTCCGGGTTAGTATCGTCAAACCGCAGGTTACATAACCCCTTATAATCAGCCGCCACTCCGAAATTAAGGCATATAGACTTGGCGTGGCCGATATGTAAAAAACCATTTGGCTCGGGTGGAAAACGGGTGTGGACCCTCCCCTCATATTTATCTGTTTTTAGATCTTTATCGATAATATCCCGTATAAAATTAGCTCGCGCCTTTGAAGCCGTCATCAGTTTACCTCATTTTAATCAAACTCGTGAAATATATTATACAACCTTTCAAACTGCACGATGAAAGGGTCTTCCAGCTCTTCGAATTTAGCCATATAATCTCTGAATTCGTTGTCCACAACCCTCAAGTCTTTACCTATATATTCGATGAGCCAGTTTATGTCCTCCTGGCCTTCGGCCTTCACCCCCGCCATTCTTTCCTGGTATTTCATAAACTCATCCGGATAACTATTCATCAAGAAAGTCACAAAGGCCCAGCTCTGGGCGTACATATATAACATTGACTCGTAGTAGACTCCCGGAAAACTTCCCATCCTATAAACAGTCAAGGCTTCAATGGGGTTTACCGCATTTTTCCTTACTGCTTCCTGAAAGAGATAAAGCCATCGTTTGTTCCGGCTTCCTGTCGGATTGGTCTCACAATACGTCGCTATACCTTCGACAAGCCATGAATTCGCCGCCCTCATATCCGGCAGTTCACCTTTTCCTTTTATAGCTATGATCGATTTTACTATCTCCGCTTTTTTGGCGTAATCATCGGTTTCGAGAAATTCCTTTTTCTTTTTTATCAATCTCTCTTTGTCTCTTTCGACCTTTGAAAGCATTATGTTCTGAAGGCCCCAGCTAGAGAACATCTGATGGGTGAATTCATGCCGCAATGTGGAAAGCGTCCCTTCCCTGTAAAGATTCTTATAGTAGCTGTATGCCTCCCAGTATTTATTTCTGATACCTTTCGCTTCTCCCTCGATAAAAATATCATATCTGTCGTCATACCTGTTTTCAGCCCTTTCCACTAATTCATCGATCTGCCTTCCGCTTTCGCCGACTAAAGCTTCAAACAATATCTCCGAAAACTCCTCCCCCAGAACATTAAAAAGATATAAGATCTTATCATCCGGCCGGAAATACCCCGCCACCATCCACCCGGGTACTCCGTCAGCTATGGCATACTCCACAAAATCAATAAAGCTGTCAAAAATTACAACGTAGTTCTGCGCCTGGGGGGTTCTGTCCTTCAAGAGTCCGAAAAACTTGAAATATATGTTTGTATAGACGTTTCTCAGCACCTGGCTGCATTCATTGACCCATAAAATATTGGAGTCGGACACAATAGTGAAATTTCCGAACCGGTAAAATTCCATCTCAGGAAAAAATTTTTCCAAAGTAGACCGCGTCTTCCTGCTTTCATCGTTCTCGATCGGCTTAAAAATAAGATGCTCCACTTTAGAGCGCTTTACGTCCTGTTCTATGCTCCCTCCTTCGTCTACCAAATACAATAGCGTGATGTGATCTTCCTCCACATCCTTTATTACGGCGTCCAGCACCGCCCTGTTTGTCAATCTTACCACAATATCATTATTAAAGGGCCAAAAATCGGATACCTCCTTGTCCGAAAGGACCCGTTTTTTACTTAATGCTTCTTTCGGGTCCCCTATACGGTCTAACTGGCTCGCGAATATAACCGTCTCCTGGCCCTTCCAGTTTATCACATACTCCCCGCCCGATACCGCTACGAGATCACCTACCATAGAACTTCCGTCTTTGAAAAATAGGGCTACCTCATCCCCGACCGCGTAGTCTCCCGAGACTTTTTTCGCCGGCAGGGCTTTCTCCGCATCAGAAGACACAGCGGCCTTCCTTGTCTTTGGCCTTTGCAGGTCGGTCCTTCCGGTGGCCGAAAGCACCTTTGCCCTCAAAATCCCACCGGCCTTTACAGCCGCGAATATAACCGCCGCCAATACAATTATGAATATTATGATGCCCTTTAAATTCTTCATATTATAGCCTTAGTCCTTTGATATCGCGATATTCTCAAATTCCCTGTTTATATCCTTAAAAGGGGTTTCATAGATATCTTCGCAGGCCACTTTGAAATCCCGGCCCTTTGAGACCTCAAGCGCCAGCTCATAAAACTTTTCACGTCCGTAAGCCAGCACAAGGTGCCTGATAAGAAGCTCACTCTCGTCATAAAACGCTATAACGTTTTCCGGAAGTTTTTTCATATAGATCATCTCATCAAGATCTATAAACTCATCCCTGGCTATCCGGTTGATCTTTCTTACCTTATACTCATTCCCTTTGAAGCGTACGGCCAGCGCGCGCGCACTCGCGTATTGGGCAAGCCCTTCGTTTAAGAAAAGCGGAATAGGCCCTTCTAAAAATCTAAACACAATAACGTGTGAGATCTCATGCGCTATAGTCTTCATCGGAGCCAGCCAGTAAGGGCTTGGATAGATATAAAGCTCCCAGCCGTTAGTAAAAGCCCCTGCGCCGGAGATAAAGCTTATTCTATCTTTAAAGGCATTCCAGTTTTCATCACTCGAAAATATAAAAATATGGCTTTTTTTCTTCCAGTTGTCATCATCCACACCAAAAAAAATTTTGACCCACTTATAGTAATACTCGGCTTTCAGGTAGATGATCTCGGCCTTTTCTTCATCCATGAAATGATAGACAAAATGATCCGTCTCGGCGTGTTTCCAATCCTTCTCGTATAAAGAGAGGGCTGCCCTGCCCTTAGGCGAGACGTCTGTATCGGATATGTTTCTCAGGCTTACGGCAGGAATGGATCCGGGCTCAGCGCACGGAGCGGGAATAAAAGCGGCGCCGAAGGAGGCGCATAAAAACACGATCATGATCACTTTGGCCGGATCTATGATATTCATACCAGTCTTCTTTTATGGGGTGATTAGAGTAATGTATATTATACAGCTTTTCAGAGGATTTTACAAGCGGGCCGGGCTTGGCGGTGAGAAATGATCCCTCTCCATAACATGGTTACTTCAAGAACTTTCTTCGTCTAGCGGCCGACATATTTAGTACCGCCTGCCTATACCTACTACAACTGATGTACCTGCCGATGCAAATGTCTCTCCTGTTACCGGATCCGCTATAGTAAGGTCTATCGAATAAGAGCCCGGTTCTGTATAAGCGTGAGAAACACTGCTGCTTCCGCTGCTTGAGCTGCCGTCGCCAAAATTCCAGTAGTATTCTCCGGGGCCGTCATATGATGCTGAAAGTAGTACTCCAAGAAAGCTCCTTCCTCCCACCATGACTGAGATCTCCGGATCATCGTAGTTTTTCTGGCCGTATCCGCTCTCACCGTAACCGCTCTGGCCGTATCCGCTCTCGCCATAGCCGCCCTGACCAGGGCCTACTGGTTCATAAACTCTGATCTCTACAGATGCAGTGTCGCTTCCATCAGGCCCTATTATTTCAAGCGTCGCGGTGTAATCTCCGGGTTCATCATACGTATAGGATGCGCTTGTGCCTTGTCCATCCCTGAAAACACCGTTTCCGTCCAGGTCCCACGCGCGGATAATTATATTGCCTGTTGAATGGTCTGAGAACGAGACTGAAAGAGGCGCGTATCCGTCAGCCGGAAAAGCGGAGATGGCGGCGCCAAAGGCCTCAAGCACAGTGATCGCTTGTGATGCGGTGTCGCTTCCGTCAGGACCTATTATTTCAAGCGTTACAGTGTACTCACCGGCTGCCTCATAACTGCAGCTCGCGTCCTGGCCATGACTCGGCCGTCCGCCGTTTCCAAAATACCATGAGCTCATGCGGAGGCTCTTCGATTCGGCTTCTTCGTGTCTGGCGAATTTTGCCCTACAGAAATTTGCTTTTAGTAATTAACACCTTGTAAGCAAATTTCTATTAGGACTAGTCCCATAAAAATTGCCTGTGCATTTCTGAATGTCGAGGCAATTTTTGTGGGGGTGGGGGCAAAATTCGCCAGACACTTTGCGTCCTCTTCCTCGCAAAAATCCTTTATTTTTTAGGCGGCCAATTTATCCCGAGCAGAGTCGAGGGAAAAATTTTTAAAAGGTGTTTGATTTTTGCTCGGTCAAGTCCGCCCCCGAAGGTAGAACTTCATAGAAGTTTCTCCATGCGGGGGAAGCCTCATCTCATGGACGCGTTGCGCTGCAGCGGAGCACCTGCAGTCACAGTACCTAAAGGTAGGCTTCGCGCTACATAAATGTAGCGCTCCGCACTCGGGCGGCTTCAGCCCGGAGTTTATCCGCCGTAGCCTTGGCGAAGGCGGAGGCTTCCGTAGCGCCCTTTGTGCGCCTGCTTTTCTCAAGAGGAATGCGATTGACAAAAGAGTATTTTTATGATATATATGAAATCGACAAAAAGATATAGCCGTCCCGTGTTTAAAGGGGGAACCCGGACGTTAAAAAAGTAAAACCTTCGCAGGATAAGAATTGCGAAGGTTTTTTAATTGTATAGGAGAATTATGATAACTAAAGAAAGAGAGAAAGCGTTCGGGCAGTCTATTAAATCATGGCCGATAAGTGAACGTCCGCGCGAATTACTTCTGGACAATGGACCTGATTGTGTTTCTGATGCCGGGTTAATTGCAATATTGTTGCGATCCGGCACGAAAGGCAAAGATGCTGTGTCACTTGCCAGAGACTTGATTAAGCATTTTGGCAGCTTGAGAGGGTTGTTATCTGCCAGGAAGGCAGATTTAGAAAAGATAAAGGGACTAGGCCAGGCAAAGATTGCGCAACTTATGGCAGTGATAGAAATTGCCAAACGCCAACTTAAAGAGGAAATTATCGGTAAGCCCTACATTGAGAACGAAAAAGATGTCATGGATTATTTATCTCTGACTATGCGCGATTTAAAAGAAGAGTTTTTCAAAGTGTCGTACCTAAATAAAGCAAATATCATCATCTCAGTAGAAGATTTAGCCAAAGGGACTATAGATCAATCCTCTGTCTATCCGCGAGAAATCATAAAGAGGGCCCTGGAAATAGGGTCTTGCGCTATTGTTTGCGTCCATAATCACCCGTCAGGAAACTTAGAGCCCAGCAAATTTGATATAGAGGTTACTAAGAGGCTCACTTCTGCCTGTCAGGCTGTTGATATTACCCCTTTAGATCATATAATAGTATCTCCCCCGCGGTCAGTTAAGCTTAAAAAGCAGGGGTGTATTTTCAAATATTGAAAATACGTGATATTATAGTTTAACTTCAGTAAAAATGTAGATAAACTATAAAATATCAAATTTTACTTGACAACAATGATTTTTTATTGTATACTTCTGTATCGGCAGCAGGAATAGTAATTCATACAATACACAGGAGAACAATCATGGAAAGAGTAAATTTAGAAACCTTAAAATCTCACCTTTGGAAATCTGCTGATATTCTGAGAGGGCATATTGACGCGGCAGATTACAAAAACTATATTTTTGGACTTTTATTCTTAAAACGCATTTCCGACTGTTTTGATGAAGAAGTGGAAAATATAATAAAGGAAACAGGCGCTGAGAGACGAGCACATGAAGATAGGGATTATCATGATTTCTTTGTGGATAAAAAAGCATATTGGAAGCACCTTAAATCACGCACACATGATATAGGCACGGCAATCAATACCGCAAATGATAAACTTGAAGAAGACAATCCGGAAACGTTAGAAGGAGTTTTAACTACAATTGACTTCAATGATAAGGAGCGCCTGCCGGATAATATTCTTTCTCAGCTTATTGCCCATTTTTCCAGCATAAGATTAGGAAACAAAGATTTAGAAAAGCCGGATATTTTGGGCGACGCGTACGAATATTTAATAGCGCAATTTGCCTCAAGCGCCGGAAAAAAAGGAGGGGAATTTTATACACCTAAGGAAGTGGTTGAATTATTAGTGGAAATTTTAGACCCGCAAGAACGTATGAGAATATGCGATCCTGCCTGCGGCTCCGGTGGCATGCTGGTTCAATCTGTATATCATTTAAGAGAGAACAAGCAAAATCCTAAAAACATATCCCTTTACGGGCAAGAGATAAACGTAGGCACATGGGCAATTTGTAAAATGAATTTACTTCTGCATGGCCTGCGCAATGCGCAGATAAAAAGATGCGATACACTAAGAGATCCTCATCCGCTCGTTAAAGGAAAGCTGATGCAGTTTGATATAGTGATTGCAAATCCACCTTTTTCCCTTAAAAACTGGGGATATGAAAAGGCTCAGAATGATTCTTATGGAAGGTTTAGATTTGGTATACCTCCAAAAGGATATGGCGATTATGCCTTTGTCCAACATATGATAGCCGCCATTAAGCCCACGGGTAAAATTGGAGTTGTTTTGCCTCACGGCGCATTATTTCGCGGAGGCACAGAAGGAAAGATAAGAAAAGGCATAATAGAAGAGGATCTTATTGAGGCAGTAATAGGTTTACCTTCTAAGTTGTTTTATGGCGCCGGTATCCCGGCGTGCCTATTAATAATTAACAGAAATAAGCCAAAAAACAGAGCTGGCAAGATATTTTTTGTCTATGGCGCAAATGATTACTTAGAAGGTAAAAAACAGAATAAACTGCGCAGGGAAGATGTTGAAAAAATAGTTTCAGCATTCAGGGGGCATAAGGAAATAGAAAAATACTCCAGGGCTGTTTCTCTTACTGAAATCCAGGAAAACGATTATAACCTTAACATCACAAGATACATTGATGTTACCGAAGAAGAGGAAAAGATAGACATTCAAAAGACAATTGACGATTTAAAAGAGGCCAAAAAAGAATATAGGCGGTTTGAAGGCAAAGTTTTGGATTTTTTAAAAGAATTAAACTACAAGGTATAAAATATGTTTGAAGGCAAAGAAAAAATAGAAAAAGTTTTTATGGCGCTTTCGGAACAGCTTGATGCTGAAGGCGTTATTCATCTTGAGATGGTTGTTTGCGGAGGCATAGCGTTGAATATGCTGGGATATATTAAGCGGACGACCAGGGATGTGGATGTTATTGCGTTTGTAGATAAAAACAAAGATGGCCTGACCGTTTTATCTAAGGCAATCCCTATGAAACCCGAGCTTATAAAGGCAGCAGAAAAAGTTAAAAGAGATTTTAATTTGCCTGATAACTGGCTTAATGCAGGGCCGGCATCAGTTATGGATTTTGGCCTACCGGACGGGCTTATGGACAGGGCTGAAACCCGTTCATACGGCAAAAACCTCATTATTCATTTTTTATCAAGATACGACCAGATTCATTTTAAACTTCATGCGGCAGTTGACCAGGCAGGAGGCAAGCACTACGACGACCTTATGGAACTGAAGCCGTCTGCTGAAGAGCTGGAAAAGGCCGCGCGCTGGAGCATCACCCATGATTCGTCACCGGGCTATAGACAGGTTTTGAAGGATTTCCTTAAACAGATGGGGCATGAAGATGTCGCGGGAAAGCTTTAAAAATTATTATCTGGATAACGTACTGGATTTTTTGTGGCGTCAATGGTCTGCATTAGGTGTCGCCGGCAGCGCCAGGCAGGAAGACAGCTGGGCAATTGACCCTGAGGCATTGATAGTTTTTTCTTTAGAATTCGCACGCTATGAACCACGTCTTTTCGATGAAATACTCGATTGGTTGGTAACGAATGGGAAGTGGATTGACATCCAAAGGTTAAGAAGCATTTTAAAAACCAAGGGCGAAAAAATTCAGCGTTTGGCAAGTTCCGCAGCCGCGTTTATATCTTTACTTCCTGGTTCATATCAACGTAAATGGCGGGCGCTAAGCTTATTTAGAAAGGCCGATTCTAAAACTCAAATTGAGCCGCTTTTTTTTACTAAGACAGGAGAGCCTTATCTGAAATCGCGGACGAAATCGCAGGTTTTTACAGATTACGGTTTTTTGCGGGAATCTTTTGCCTTGCGGAGAATGACAAAAACTACCTCTATATCCAGCAGCAGCAATATACGGTTTTTGTTAAGAGCGCTCTTTGGCATTGGCTCAAGGTCAGAATGTATACTCTACCTTTTAACCCATGAAGCGGGACACCCTTCTGAAATAGCAAAGGGAATCGGGATTTCTGTCAGGGGGACGCAAGATGCCTTAATTGAACTTGCAGAGTCAAGCCTGATTCTCACGCGTATCAAGGGAAAACGAAAGATCGAATACTGGCTTTCGCAGAAAAAATGGTGGGAATTCTTAAAGAATCAGCCTTTGAGTGATACAAAACCGTCTCTTTGGGTTAACTGGATCGCAGTATTTAACGCGCTTTCAGGAGTTTGGAACGTATTAAAGGAAATAGAAGCGCCGGAGACTTCTGACTACATGAAAAGTTCCAAATTACACGAGGCAATGGAGGTCTTTATCGCAGGGGAATTTGAAAAAAGCGGCCTTGACATCCCACCTGCTCCGGGAAAAGATATAACCATAGAAGAATATGCTAAAGCGTTTGAGGAATTTATCAAGAGAATTCTCGGGACCAATAAGTAACCATGGCGCAAATACAAAACCTAAAAACCGAAAACAAATTCAAAAAGACCGAAATTGGCGATATTCCGGTTGATTGGGAAATAGCCGAGCTTGGTAAAATCACACAAATTGTAATGGGGCAATCTCCGCCATCATCGACCTACTTTGATTATGAAAATGGAATACCATTTTTTCAGGGCAAGGCAGAGTTTGGAGTAAAATATCCAAAGATAACTAAGTGGTGTAATGAACCACGCAAACTTGCAGAGAAGGACGATACTTTAATTAGTGTAAGAGCTCCAGTAGGTGATGTAAATATTGCGCCTGAGAAATGCTGTATTGGGAGAGGCCTTGCAGCCATTAGAGGTGTTAGCGCTTATAATAATTTCATATATTTTGTGATGTTTTCAGCAAGAGATATTTTAGCAAAGATAGGGCAGGGCAGCACCTTCGAGGCAATAAACAAGGATGTTCTATTCAAGTTAAAAGTAACCGTTCCCCCTATTCGCGAACAACAAAAAATCGCCAAAATCCTATCAACTGTCGATGATGCCATTGACAAGAGCGGTAAAGTCACTGAAAAAACAAAACAGCTCAAAAGAGGCCTGATGCAGGAGCTCTTGTCCCATGGCATCGGGCATAAGAAATTTAAAAAGACAAAAATTGGCGAGATTCCCTCGCACTGGAAAGTAGCGAAGATTGAAAATTGTTGTGACATTCTTGACTCTCAACGCATTCCTTTAAATGACGTTACTAGGCGTGATATGAAAGGACCCTTTCCTTATTACGGTGCAAATGGGCTTTTAGATAGCGTAAACAAGTATATTTTTGATGATGACTTAATCTTGATGGCGGAAGATGGAGGGTATTTTGATGAATATAAAACCAGACCTATTGCATATCTTGTAAACGGTAAATGCTGGGTGAATAATCATGCTCATGTTTTACGAGCAAAAAAAGAATACTGTCGCGAATGGATATATTATAGCATTGTCCATAAAAATATATTGCAGTACATTGGGGGTGGCACACGCGCGAAACTCAACCAAAAAGAATTAAGAGCTATCCCGATATTAGCGCCCCCATTATTCGAACAAAAACAAATTGCCGAGATTTTATCCTCAGTTGATGATAGAATAGAGAAAGAAAATGTGAATAAGGAATGGCTGGAAAAACTCAAAAAAGGTTTGATGCAAGTACTGCTAACAGGAAAAGTGAGAGTAAAGATATAATTATGCCAAAGCCAAAATTCAACGAAGACACATTGTCAGAACAACCTCTCATAAAACAGCTCCATGAGCGGATGGGCTATGAATATATTCATGGAGACAATCTTGACCCTGATTTGCATGATGAATGTGAGCGCAAGTCACGTAGAGAAGTTATTCTGGTTGAGCGGTTGAAAAAGAAGCTCAAAGAGATTAACGATAATTTAACAGATGAATCAGTCGACAAGGCAATACGCAAGATTACTCATATCCAGGCGGAGACCGCGCTTGAGGCAAATAAGATATTCCACAGCCGTTTGATTTCCGGGGTTTCAGTTGAGCAGGATGTGGGCGCGAGGCGGCAGAATGTAACAGTAAATTTTATAGACTTTAAGGATATTGGTAAAAATGAGTTTTTGGCTGTCAATCAATTTTGGGTAAGGGGCCCTAAAGAAACCTGCAGGCCGGATGTAGTTATTTTTATAAACGGTGTGCCCATAGTTGTCATTGAGTGTAAAAGCCCCGTAGCTAAAGACACAGGTGTTATTGACGCACAGCGCCAGTTAAGGCGCTATCAAAGAGATATTCCAGACCTATTCAGGACAAATGAAATTCTCATAGGCTGTAATCTTTTTGGCGCAAAATACGGGACCATAGAAGCCCCTGAAGACAAATACCACGAATGGAAGGAGCAGGGTAAAGAGAAATTACCAAATATGGCCGAGCACCCTTCGGTGAAAGAGATGCTCAGATTAGGACTGATTGACAAAAAAGACATAGGCAAACATCCTCCGATGCAGGAAATCCTCGCAGCGGCGGTACTCAATAAGAAAAATTTGTGCGATATAGTGCGGAATTTTATTGTTTTTGATTATGACAAAGAAAGCCATAAAGTAATTAAAAAGATTTGCCGTTATCAGCAGTTTACAGCTGTTAACAAAATTGTAAGGCGTGTTGTAGAAGAACCTGATAAGAAAGGAATTATTTGGCATTGGCAGGGTTCCGGCAAGTCGCTTATTATGGTCTTTGCCGCCATTAAATTAAGGCGGGAAGAAGAAAAGCTTAAGAACCCAATTATTCTGATTGTTACAGATAGGACTAAGCTGGATAGGCAAATAACAGAAAACTTCCAGAATTGTAATTTTCCAAATCCCCAGCGAGCCAAAAACATGAAGGAGTTGTACGCCTTACTTAAAAGTGGCACAGGCAACACTATTATGACTACTGTTCAGAAATTCAGGGCTGTTTTGGATAAACCGTTATCACAAGAAGAGAATATTATTGTTATGACTGATGAAGCTCACAGGACTCAATACGGCGCCTTTGCCCTTAACTTACGAAAGGCATTGCCGAATGCGGGCTTTTTCGCGTTTACCGGCACGCCGCTCAATAAGCGGGACAGGAATACATACCGCCATTTCAGCCCGTCGCATGAACGTTATTTAGATAGATATGATATGCGCCAATCTAAGGAAGATGGGGCAACGGTCGATGTCAAGTACGAAGGCCGTATGGCTAATCTGCAGGTTGTTTGCGCCTCAATTGATAAACTTTTAAAAGAACTGTTTCCCGAAAAGACAAGCAGAGAAATTGCCGAGATTAAAAGGCGGTATGCCCGCATTGACACGATTTTAGAAGCGCCTCGTAGAATAGAACGGGTCGCTATGGATATCGTAACTCACTATAATGCTAAAATTGCGCCTAACGGTTTTAAGGCAATGATTGTTACTAACAGCCGGAAAGCTGCGGACAAATATAAGAAAACGCTTGATAAGCTAATAGATCCCTCCTGGTCAACGATTGTTATGACAGTAGATAATGATAGCCCGCAAGAATGGAAAGATAACTATAAGAGGACGCCCACAGAAGAAGAACACCTTACAGGCAAGGAAGTGTTTCAGAATCCGTCAAACCCTTTAAAATTTCTTATAGTCTGCGATAAACTATTGACGGGTTTTGACGCGCCTATTATGCAGGTTATATATCTTGACCAAAGGATGAAAGAACATGGACTTTTGCAGGCAATTGCAAGGACAAACAGGCCATACCCCAGAAAGAATTTCGGCTTAGTTGTAGATTATGCCGGGGTCGGGAAAGAATTAACACAGGCTCTGGCGATATTTGACAGAGAGGATCTTGACGGGCTTTTTAGCGTCGATGATATAAAGAAAGAATTAGCATCTATGAACGATGCCCACAGAAAGATAATGTGTATATTTAAGAAAATCAAACGCGAAAACAAGCCTAGTGAAGTAATTCAGCAGCGGGAGACTAAAAAGCTAATAATAAATCTGCTTTTTAAAAACATCAAAATCTCCCCCAAACGTCTTTTTTCTTTTAATTTCTTCGCCCCCTTCAATTTTTTCTTTTTTGAGGAAAAACAAAAATGTCAAGTCGTGAATTTACAAAGGGTTATGAAAAATCGCCCCCGAAGGTCTTTATCCGGACTTTCGGATAGGGGATGGGTGAGTAAATTTGGGTTATTTCTTCCAGGATATCGGGGATAGGGCTATGAGGACTGTGTAGATCTCTAGTCGGCCCAGCAACATGCAGAAGACCAGGACCCACTTTCCGCCGATCGGGATCCAGGCGTAATTCTCTGTCGCGCCGATACCTGATAGGCCCGGGCCTATGTTACACATGGTCGCCGCGACAGTAGTAAAAGAGGTGGTAAAATCTCCTATAAAAAAGCTCATGATCAGCGAACAAACAGTAAATAGCGCCAGGAAAAGCACGACAAAACCTACGATGCTGGCTACCTGCCTGTCTTCTATCGTTTTCTTCGCTATCTTGACCGGCGCTATGATCCTGGGCTGAATAATCGTCCTTATCTCCCTGAAAGCGCTTTTAATAGTGACCATGACCCTTACCATCTTTATACCGCCGCCGGTCGAGCCGGCACATCCTCCGAAAAACATAAGGACGACCAGCATATAACGGATAAAATTAGGCCATATATCAAAATCCGCAGTGCAGTATCCCGTAGTAGTAGTGATCGACACTACCTGGAATGCCGCGTGGCGCAGCCTGCCGCCAAAAGAGTCTATTTTTGTTCCTTCAATATTTATTTTTTCAGTAATAGCCTCTTCGGTCAAGGGCCGGCTGCGATAGCTTCTGCTTATCTGTTCCCGAGAATTAATGCCGCTTGATTGAAGGACAAATGTACTCAGTAAAACCGCTATTAAGATAACAGCCAGGTAGAAATGGAGTTCTTTATTGCTTCTGAGGAGGGTGAATTTTCTTCCGAATAAGATCCTGTAGTGAATGACAAAATTCATGCCGGCGAAAAACATAAATATAATGATCACCCACTCTATAAAGGCGCTGTTATAGGCCCCTATAGACGCGTTCTTTGTGGAAAATCCGCCGGTAGCCATGGTGCCGAATGAATGACATATCGCGTCAAAAAACGTCATTCCGCCTATTTTGAGAAGGGCTGTTTCGATCAAAGTCAGCACAACATAAGTCCCCCCACAGGATCTTCGCGGTCTGCGCAAGCCGGGGTTTAAGCCGTTCAGCGGCAGGCCCCGGGACTTCACCCCGAAACATCTGGTATCCGGCGATGCCAAAAACCGGTAATATAGCAAGGGCAAGGGTTATAATACCCATCCCGCCCAGCCAGTGCGTTAAGCTCCGCCAGAAAAGTATACCCTGCGGCAATCCCTCGATCTCGGTCATGATGGTGGCGCCGGTAGTGGTAAAACCGCTCATGATCTCGAAGTAGGCGTCAGTAAAGGCGTGTGTAAAAACACTCAATGTGAGGCCTCCGGCCTGAGAAAGAAAATAGGCCGTAAGAGGTATGCAACCGAAAAGCGTTAACAAAAACCAGCCAAATGTCACTATGGCAAACCCTTCTCTTATGCCGGTTCCCGTCAACTCGTTTTTTCCGAAGAGTTTAAGGATGTTTCCGAATATAAATGAAGCTGCTATAGCGATAATAAAACCGAAAAGCCTGTGATCAAAAATAACTGCGGGAAAATTTCTTGAGGGGATCTCGAAGAACGCTATTAATGCCGGCACGATCAACAGATATGAAAGGATCTCCAGCAGTTTCCCTATCGAATAGGTATGGAATGATCACTTTATCTTCACGCACAATAGCGCCGACAATAATGGATTTCTTGAATGACGTATCAAGTTCCCGTAAAGATTTGCCGGTGACGAAACTGCGCCTGCCCGCTTTAAGGCGCAGGATCTCAATGGCGGCTGTCTTCAGTTTTAGGCATGTGCCGATAGGGGCTATCTGGATGTTTTCTATGATCATATTAGCCGTTATTTCCTGAGGATTGACTACGTGGTCTATCCCCAGAGAGTCAAAGAGCCCTATATAACGATCGTCATTTCTGAGGGCGATGACCATATCGGCTCCCGTATTTTTTGCCATTAGACACGACATGATATTATCCTCCGAGTCTTTACCCGCGGCGATAAAGCAATCGGCATGCTCGATGTGCAGGTCCTGCAGGATCTCGCTGTTCGTACAATCACCATGGAAGACCTGGACGCCATCAAGTATCGTGGCCGCCATATTTCCGTGATCATGGTCCGGATCGATAAGTAATATCTGCTCACCTAAAGGTTTTAATGTCTTAGCAAGGTTGATGGCTATCAAAGATTCGCCCGATATCACGATCTTCTTCAGCTTGGCGGATCTGCTGCCTATGAGTAGACGAAAATCCTTAAATGATTCTTTAGGCATAATAGCTACGATCTTATCTCCGGGTGAAAGCCTCTGGCTTCCTATAGGGGGCAGACTCTTCTCATCGCGTATGATCGCTACTATAAGTATGGGTGAGGGCGCGGACATCTGTTTTACTTCGGCAAGCGTTTTATTAGCAATAGGCATATTTTCGGTTACGCGATAATCACGAAGGTAGATATTTCCTGACTGAAAATTCGCCGTCTCGATAACACCCGGCAATTCAACATATTGAAGGATCTTCTTCGCCACTTCCCGTTCAGGCTCTATTACATTGGTAACGCCCAGCTTTTTGAGATCGACACAGAAGGCGGTAGTATACATATCGGATTTGAGCCTTGCGATGCGCTTTTCAACACCGTTCTGCATAGCAAAGTTACAAGCCAGCAGATTGGTCTCATCATCAGGAGTGACGGCAATAAGCATGTCCGCAGATTTTATTCCGGCAGCCTCAAGAATGGCGGGAGAACTGCCCTTGCCCATCACCACAAGGATATCAAGCTTTCTTTTTATCTGTTCACAAAGAGACTTATCCTGCTCGATGATAGAAATATGGTATTGCAGGTTGTAGAAATATTCAGCCAGGCTGAATCCCACTGTCCCCGCGCCGACGATAATGATATCCATATCATATTCTCCCGATAATCGGATAATAGGTTACAATATAAGCTGTTTATTGTCGAGAGATTAAGCAGTTAAAGGAAGGTCACAAGGGGCTATTTTAATCCGCCAACGCGTTTAACTTTTCCTGCGTCAGGTCTCTCAGGCGGGAAAAATCGCCGGCCTTAAGGTCTGTGGTGTCGATCGGCGGAAGAACCGTCAGCTTTCCGTTTACCTTGGCCTTAAAGACCCAGCTGCCCTTAGGTATAGCGTCCCTCGTACCGCTTATGCAGACCGGAAGGATCGGTTTCTTTTCTTTTATAGCGAGCTTAAAGGCGCCGTTCTGGAACTTGTTCATATCATCCGTATCGCTGCGCGTGCCTTCCGGAAAAAAGAGTACGGACATGCCGTTTCTCAGCCATAAAGCGGCCTCACGATATATCTTTTTAATACTCCCGAAATCCCCCCGGGAAAGCACAATATGGTCACCGACCCAGATCAGGCCTCCGATAAACGGTATGTTGAGCAGGCTCTTCTTCGCCACCCATTTGAACTGCATACGGGTCTTATACATAACGACGATATCGGCCAGGCTCTGATGGTTGGCCACTATCACATACGTCTGATCGCGAACGATATTCTCCAGCCCCTTTACTTCAAGGCCCCAATACGGGTTCAGGCCTAAAAGGGCATCTGCCCACCAGAAGCACTGTGCGTGGACGATCCTTCTCTGCTTATCGAAAGGATAGAGCACTATTCGCAAGAAAAGGCTCACTAAATAGACCAACATAGTTAAAAAAGCGCTGGCCACCCATATCGCCATTGATTTTATACTTTGCGGGAAAAGCTGTATTGGGTTAGTTATTATTAAACTCCTTTATACTTATATACTTAAAGTGTGACTTGACAGCTTTGGTCCTGATCACGGCGCTCTTGTGTCTGATTAAATTTTCTTGCACTTGTGTCATTATTGCATAAACTTAAACACAATTCAAGAACTTATCCATGAAGATTGCCATATCCATATAGTTCCGGGCAGCTTTATTCGGGGTAATTTTTTAAACGCTGTAAAAAACGTTTATATAGGAAATAAAGGCCGACAAGGACGATAAATCCGACGATCATCTCCTTTGTCGATCGCTGGTTCATGAACTCGATGTAGCCTTCTTTTTCGACTTCCGGCCGTAATAGAATCGGGCCTTTTTTCATCGTTTGATCAGTTTCAAATGGCCTCTTTCTCACCTGTGGCCTTTCCCATCTGGCCTTCCTCAGTATGCGCTGCTTCTCCTTCTTGATCTCCTTTATGCCTCCGCCCTCTGTGCCTAACCCGCTTTCTGAAGGTACGTACTTCCTTGTTGGAGCTACTTGCTCATAATCGACTGTCCCGGCCCGCTCGCCGCGTTCCAGCTCTTCCTCCGGCGCCTGTGCGTCGTCTGAAGCTTCTCTGAATTCAATACCCTCGCCCCGCTCTATCGGCATAAGCGCTTGCAGAGAATATGGCATTGCCAAAAGAACAATAAATATAAATAAGACGATTAAAATAGGATTTATTTTGACATTCTTATTCATGCCTGGCTCCTATAAGATGAACCATTAGGGCGCTTCTTCCCACCAGCCGACCACTTCCGCATGTTCTGAGAACGGCAGTTCCAGATCGATCAGCCAGTTAGGATCGTCATTATATCTACTGTGGAGCCTTTCATCGTAATTCATGGTTATGGTGTAATAGGAAGCTACCGCTTCGTCTTTGGAGATTATCGCGCCGTTGACGACTATTCTGTTGCCCCACCCCGCGAGTGAGTGATTGGTGTAAAATATGCCTTCAATCTTACTGATATTATCTGTGGCAATATCGTTGAATTCTTCGACACCCTCCGGAACATTGTTAAAAGCGGTGATGTCGGCCCCCGTCTGCACGTCTGTCCAGCTATAATTCTCATCGAATACGCCGTCTTCGTCGAGGTCTTCATAGCCGGCCTGAAATGTCCCGTCATCCTCTCCGGTATCATCGGTATCGGGAATGCCGTCTTGCCCGACATCCTCGCTGCCCATGCCGAAAAGGTAATTGTTGGCCAGCCACTGCCAATTGCCGCTTGTATAGTCTCCCATGACAATATTCTCGGAAGCCGCAAAACCAACGATATCCTTACCGGCATTGTCATCCACCCATTGGTTTATCGTCTCAATGTCATCGGAAGAAGGCCTGGAAGTATTTGGAGGATCATCGTATTCTATGTTTCCCGCAACATAGAGATTCCTTCCCGCATAGATCGTCCCTTGTCCGGTCACGTTGCCCCTGATGACGACATCTCCTCTCACCACAACAGGACCGTTTATCTCTATCGGCTGATCCGGTGTCCCTATCAATACGATGTTACCGCTTTCTCCTTCGTCGTCCCCATACACACCGCTTACGATGGTGGTGCCGCCTGATGAGATAACGCCCTCTTTCGCCGTGGCCCTTGTTTCATAGTAGGTCAAATCCCGCAGGTTAGGCATCTCCAGGATAGGCGAATTCGGATGCTGATAAATATACTCGCCATCCTGTACCGTGCCGGCTTTACCCAATACATTCTCTCCGCCGCCGATCTCCTGTCCGGCATATATCTCCCCTTCGACGGTCGGACCGTAGCGGAAGTCGAATCTACCGTTTGATCGGACATCACCGTTGGCTGTTATCCCGCTGCCGTAGAACCAGCCCCAGTTATTCAAGAAATAGGGATAATCAAAGACATTCGATCGTGGATTGTATATTATGTAAGCTACCACAACACGTTTTGAGTTTCTAACAGTCGCATCCGCGGTCACCTTAAATATATTCCCGCCTTCCGCTTCTGCCGATATATTCACGATAACACCATCAAGCTGGGAATCATTAAATACTCCTGTGTCAGAAAGTTGAAACGTAGAAGGCACTGCTCCTATTCCGCCGGTCGCCATGATCGCCGCTTTGGCTCTCTCGATGCCTGCCTCCGCTAAATATAACGCCTTCATGGATTCATACTGAAGTCTTGAGGCATGATACTCTGAATTAATCAACATCAGCATCCCTATTGTCATGGTCACGAATACGACAATAAAGGTCATCATGATCAGTAAAGTATATCCTTGCTCTGAAGCCCTGCTAGTATGCATTGCGCACCTTGACGATCGTCGTTAAATGTGCATCCTGCTCGACATTAATGCCTGTCTTCTCTATTTTTATATCTACTGTGACCAGCTTGCGCCCTCCGTCGTATTGGAAAAGGGTATCACCCGAATCCAGCGATATATGTTCGATAAGGACCGTCTCATTGTCAGAACCTCCGTCGGGTGAATACAGTATTTGATCGCCGACCAAACGATAGCGGCAAGACCATACAGCCGCTGTCTGCCCCATTTTGCTCGGATCAAAAGTCAAAATTATACTATCACCTGAAGAAGAGCAGGTGATAAGCGAGGCTTGCCTGAGGTCTCGAGCTATTTTATCGATACCCAGCCGGATCTTGCCCTGCATCACGGCCTGGGTGACCATATCCGGGATATATTCCAATAACATGATAAAGGTAGACAGCGCGATCGTCATCACTATCATAGTGATAAGTAAACTCGTGAGAACCTCTACTAATGTAAATCCCTGTTCATGCTTCATCGCGTGTCCCCCTGTTAATCATCCGCATATATGACCGTCTCAACGATCTCCTGCTTACTCTGGCCGAAGGCAGTCCATAAAACCTCGACCGCCACTTTTTTTCCATTGGTGGGATTATTTACCGTATCCCTGACTGCGGTCCTCATCTCGCCTATGATGTCATCGTCGGCTGAGCTTGTAGGCCCATCATCCAATATCACGCTTGTCGATCGATATGGTGTAAAGGTGCTTACTGAGATATTGTCGAAATCGATGGCCTTAAGATCCTCTATCTCTGCCTGAGCAATATTAACGGCCGCCATCCTGAAATGGGCGCTTGTCAGCATCAAAGCAGAAACATGGCAGATCTGCAGGAATCCCCCGAAAACCAGCCCTGTCACAAGCACAGCTATAATATTCTCCAGTAATGTGACTCCACGCTTATTCTTCAGCAATATAATATCCCTCCTTGACACATCAAGTATATATAACAAATCAGCTAAAATCAATACATATAAAAAAATAATAAGGGAACTTAATGGACAAAACGGTTCTCTTCTATCTATATGTTTTACGGGTAGTTATGAGAATTGTGGTCTGATTTTTGGGTGGCGGGAGGTGGAAAAAGTTAAAACTGGCCATTCCTACGAAACCGTGCACGAAAGTAGCACGGCGAAGTAGAATGGTCGAGGGTGTAAGATCTTACTTTTAATTACCTGTTGTGAACTCGAGATTGTCCATGTAGATGGTGCCGCTATTCTGAAAGACTATGCTTACGGCTCTCAATCTGGTCTTATCAAGTCCCGCGAAGCCGGATAAGGGGACGCTTATCTCTTGCCACTCTGTCGTTGTATTAGACAAGT
>JADHVZ010000051.1 GCA_016783745.1 Candidatus Omnitrophota bacterium
TCTATTTTCTATCGCATACATTTCTTCCGCTTTCCAAGTTTACAAACAAATATTGCGATGCAACAATAGTAGAAAGTCTGATTAGGTGGTTTCGAACATTTGACAGGATGGATATGATCGATGGTCTATTGTCGCTGGCTATGGATAGGAAAACAGATTTCAAAATTATGGAGAAACATTATAAAAAAGAAATCGATAAGATCGTTGAACAGTACTTAGGCGAAATATGAAAAACGACTGGTTATGGGATAGGAAAATAAGCATTTCTGAAGCCAAAAGGATCTTAAAAGATCCTAAGCATAATAATTTTATTTTTTTGGCATCTATATTGTTATCACGTAAAAATAATCCGAAAGAGATATTTAAGGATTCCCTTGATCCTCTTTTATTTTGCAAATACTGGGCCATTATTAAAAAAAGAATGCGTAAAGATAAATGGAATGACGCGAGAATAGTTTTTTGGCAGGCTATATATGAAAAATTAATGGAGAAGTATCGCGAGCGAGGGATCAGTTTTAAAAAAGATACTTTAAAGATCAAGAATGCGCTCAGCGAGGAAACAGGCAAGCAGATTCGTAATATAAGACAAGAACAGGACTTATCACAAAAAGAACTGGCCGGGAAGCTGGGTGTTTCCCAGCAATTGATATCCCGTATTGAAAAAGGTAAGGAGAACATCTCTCTATCTACACTTAGCAATGTTTCACGCGCCCTAGGCAGAAAAATAGAAATTAATTTTGTTAGTTAATATCCAGCTTATGCCCGCCCAACACAGGAAAGTCACCACCTCTCCTATAATTTCACCTCAATAGCGGCAGAGCCACTCTTGATTATCTCCTCTATGCCTGGCATGGAGGAGATTTTTTTAAAAAAATCGACGAATCCAGGCGGTTTTGGAGTCTATTTAGATAAAGAGAGAAAATGGATGCCCGCTTGCGGGTATGAAAAACGAAGGAGGGGGTCATGATCCTTCTTTCTGCGCTAGGCAGATATGTGAGGATGTACGGTATTCAACGCGACACCCCATGGGGATATTCCCTGTGGGAACTTGAAGTATATGAAATAGAAGGGGTGAGATATGATTAAGAGATTACGTTTGATTTTTGCTCTTGCGGTGCTAATTTCCGGTTTAGGTCTAACGTACACATGCCCTGCTTTTGCTGATAGCCAGATAGGTGCCTTCATAGCTGATTGGGAGAAGGACGCGACCTTTCCGTGGCACGGCGAGCAGGGCATTATAAATTTTGAGGAGGTCATCGGGAGAAAAACAGCGTGCATCAAGATATATAAGAGGATCGTAGATGAATTCCCTTATGCGGAGTGTATAGCAGTCAATAGTCACGGGACTGCGGATTCACCGACAGCCCCTTATATAGATATACATCCCAGTACGAATGATTCGGATGACATCCCGCATCTTCTCCAGATCATAAACGGCGATTTTGACGCCTATATCCAGAAGTGGGCCGAGGATATAAAGGAATACGGTAAGCCGCTATGGATATGTTTTGACGGAGAGATGAACGGCGACTGGCACAACGGCTCAGGCGCGGCAAACGGAGGCGGGGCGACGGATGCTTACGGAGATCCCACTAAGCCGGACGGGCCTGAGGTATATGTGGATGCCTGGCGCCATATGCATGATATCTTCACATCTATCGGCGCCGATAATGCGGCGTGGGTTTGGGCAGTGAACAACAGCGACTGGCCGAGGGAAGAGTGGAATAAGTTTGAGAACTATTATCCCGGAGATGGTTATGTGGACTGGTTGGGCGTTGACGGATATAACTGGAATCGCGTCGAATACGCCGGCTGGCAGACGTTTCAGCAGGTCTTTGACAATAAAGACGATGAATACAGCAATTCCTTTGATAGGTTAAGGGGTATAAGCGTTGAAAAACCCATAATAATCGCGGAATTCGGATGTGCCCATAAGAGGAAAGCGAAAAAAGAGTGGGTTCAAAATGCCTTCGATCTGCTTAAGACAGATTATCCTTTTGTGGAATGTTTCATATGGTTTGACATGAACAAGGAAGAGAATTGGCTCATCGACTCAGATGGCAGCAGGATCCCCCGGATAGCGCTCTCAGACAGTTATTTTACCTCCGCGGGTGATCCCGGTACACCTGCTATAAATACTGATGACGTGGAAAACCTCGCGTTGGATAAGAGCACTACCGCATCATCGGTCGAAACGAATTCTGCTCATGTTCCATCGAATGCCGTGGACGGCAACTATCTTACAAGATGGTCATCGCATAATAGCGATCCGCAGTGGATAGCCGTGGATCTGGGTGCTTTTTGCGATATATCAAAAGTTATTCTGAACTGGGAGACAGCTTATGCTAAGTCTTACGCAATACAGATATCAGATGACGGATCTTACTGGGACGATGCATATGTGACAACGGCCGGCGACGGCGGAGTCGATATCATACCCTTGGCGGCGAATACCCGCCATGTGCGGATGTACGGCACTGAGCGTTACAATACGGCGTGGGGCTATTCGTTGTTTGAATTAGGTGTCTATGGCACAAGAGCG
Source organism: Candidatus Omnitrophota bacterium (assembly GCA_016783745.1). Lineage (GTDB taxonomy): Bacteria > Omnitrophota > Gorgyraeia > JAHIPI01 > JAHIPI01 > BS750m-G14. Next base: position 2,543 of record JADHVZ010000051.1, read on the forward strand.
GAATCAGCCGAATACATGCATATACAATCCATCGATATGTCTGTAAGGGCCAAACGTAAAGGAACATTTGCCACGGCAGAAGTGAAGATCGTAGACGCCGGCGGCGCGGCTGTAAGCGGGGCAACCGTAAGCGGACAGTGGAGCGGATTGACCCAGGACAGCGATTCCACCGTTACTGACTCTTTCGGCATTGCCTCATGCGATTCTAATAAGACAAATACGGCCTCAGGGACGTTTACCTTTACCGTGAATAGCGTCTTCAAAGAAGAGTGGACCTACGATAGCGCAGCAGATCTTGAGAAAAGCGACTCTATAAATATAGGGCAGTGACAGGCCTTAAGATAGTTTAATCTGGATTTCTTATTCCGGCGTGCTATAATAAGCACATATATGAAAAAGAGGCTGGATAGGGAAGCTATGAAGCGGGAAAAGCTGCTTGTCGCCCGCTGTTTGACCGGGAAAAAAGGGGCCTGGGGAGAATTCGTCGACGCATATAAAGGGCTCATTTACAACACCATTTTTAGGACGTTTCACTCTGTGGGGTATAAGAATACCGAAGAGATCGCAGAGGATATTTTTCAGGACTTCTTCACTTTGCTTCTCAAGGATGGCTGCGCGAAATTGAGGAGTTTCAAATGGAAGAACGATTGTTCGTTAGTCTACTGGCTGGGCGTAGTCACGAAGAACCTGACGTTTGATCACCTTCAGAAGCATTTCTCACGCGGAAAGATCCTTGCCTCTCTCGCAAGAGATTCGTCGGAGGAAGAGGCCGTCGTCAAAAGCTGCGGGCCTCTGGATATCGACGTATTGAAAAATATAGAAGAAAAAGAAAGATCAGACCTCTTCGAAAATGCGCTCGCAAAGTTATCGAAAAAAGAATTTAATCTGGTGGAACTCATTTACTTTCGTGAGTTGTCTTACGGGCGGGCCGCTTTTCTGATAGGTAAAAATATAGATGCCGTCTATTCACAGAATGCAAGGATTATCAGGAAACTGAAGAAGATCATAGAAAGAAGGTTGCGCCATGAATGTTCGTAAACTGATTAAAGAAGGCGTTAAAAGCGTTAAAAAGAAGAGAAAGCCGGTAAAGCCGGGTAGCTGCCCTTCTGACGAGGAGATAGCGTCTTTTGTTTCAGGAGCTGTCCCCGAGATGAAGAGGGAAAGGCTTTTGTCCCACATCCTCTCATGCGATACCTGCGATTTAAGCCTGAAGCGCTATTTACAGCTGTTGACCCCTGATACCGTCTCCGAAGGACGTAAAAAGGTCTCCGAAGCGGTCGTTTCAAGAATAAAGGATATAACCGAAAATGCCCCATCCGAGGGATTGCTGGAAATCATCGCCGAGTTAGGCAGGGATGCCATACGCGTAGTCAACACTACAGGCACACTCCTGACAGATCTGGCGCGCCGCCGGCCCGTCCCGGTACAGGCGTTCCGGGAAATAGAAGGGAAGGTAAAAGAAAGATCCGTCATCATATCCAAACCGGTGTATGATTGTGTTGTAGATATAAAAATAGAGATGGTAAAAGAGGGGCTGGTCACTCTCACCGTATATCTGAAGGATAGGAAGACGCAGGCCCCCTCTTCGGGAGAGAGGGTAAGTTTGGTTTGCGGCAGCAGGGAATTAGAGTCATCTCTGACAAAAGAAGGCAGGGTCAAGTTTGCTAATATAGAGCCCGATGATTATAGTATACAGCTCATTCGCAGGAAAGAACCGGTCTATATAGCCACAGTCTTTTTGAAGGCTTTAGATTAATGCATACTCTCGTGATCGAGATACGTAAAGATAGAGACCAATGGAGGCTAGGCGCATTTTATAAAGCCGAAAGCATGGAGCACAGGCGTTTCAGCATCCATAGGGTGGACGCCGAGAACGTCAGGGAGCTTTGCTCCGATATATTCGATATATTCAAACAGACAGATAAAGAAGGCAGGATAACAGAAGACGGTTTAGATGAACTGAAGAAGAGCTGCCGTTTATTATACGACCAGATATTATCACAACAAGTCAAAGACGAGATCCGCAAGACAGAAGCCACTCACCTCATATTCCACATCGACGAGCAACTTGTACACATCCCCTGGGAACTCCTGCATGACGGGGCCGATTATCTCTGCTTGAAATTTGCGATCGGGCGTATTGTCTTAACGTCCCGCGAGATACATACCAAGGGGCCGCGCACTATTCCTTCAAATTTTAGGATGTTGGCTCTCTGTGACCCCACAGGGGATCTGAAGAAGGCATATGAGGAGGGGATAGCCATACGCAACCAGCTTGACGGGACCAGAAACAAAATCGAGCTTGACCTCAAGACTACAAATGTAGATGTCAAATATGCCATGAGGAATATAAAGGAGTATGATATATTCCATTTTGCCGGCCATGCCAGATATGATGCGCATGAACCTTCAAAGAGCGGCTGGGTATTGAAAGACGGTGATCTCACTGCCGAAAAAATAATGACTCTTGGCGGATCGCCTTCCATGCCGCTTGTCGTGTTCGCCAACGCGTGCAGTTCCGGCGAAACAGGGGAGTGGAGTATCGATCCTTTACAGGAGAATAAGATCTACGGGCTGGCAAACTCATTTCTTTTGGCCGGCGTCAAGCATTATATAGGCACCTTCTGGAAGGTTTTGGACAGCGTAAGCCTGGATTTCTCAAAAGAGTTCTATAGGAATATCACGGCAAAGAGGAGTATCGGAGAGTCGTTGAGGTTTGCGCGCCTCAAATTAATAGAGAGATATGGCCTTACCTCTCTCATATGGGCCAGTTACATGCTCTACGGTGATCCGGATGATCATCTTTTCGGCCTTCCGCCGAAAGGCATGACTGTGGGGTCAGTTATGCAGAGTAAGGCAGTAAAGATAGGTGCCGCGCTATTAATATTGGCCATGTTTGCAGGGTATCATTTTCTTAGATCTGATATGTCTCTTCCATCGACAAACATACATCTCTTAAGGACTACGTATAGCGTCGATCGGGACGGCTCGGTAAAAACAGAGCCTTGGAGAAGGGGTCTCGCCGGCAACCTGGCATTCGGAAAGAAGGTCTATTCGACGACGATGCAAAATGAGGATTACACGGCTCAGTATGCTGTAGATGGAAATCTAAAGAGCCGATGGGCCTCTACACCAACGGATCCGCAATGGATATATTTGGATCTGGAAAAAGAGACAGAGATTGGTTTGCTGCGGATAGTTTGGGAGGATGCCTTTGCTATTTCTTATAAAGTGCAGATCTCGCGGGATACCAAAAGATGGAAAACGGTTTGGAAGACGCGCCGGGGCAACGGCAATGAAGACATCATCGATCTGACCGGAAGGAAGATAGCAGCCCGTTATATCAGACTCTATTTTACAAAGAGGGCGACTCAATGGGGCTACTCCCTGTGGGAATTCGAGATCTATGCGCCCCTACCTCCGAATATCTCCTTAAACAAGGAGGCCTTTGCGTTGAATGAAGAAAAGGAGCATGAGGCCGCTAAAGCCGTTGATGGCAACATGAAGACAGGGTGGAAGGCAGACGGTTCAGCGGACCAGTGGATCTACGTGGATCTCGGAAAAAGATATGATGTAAATATGATCAATCTTTTCTGGGAGTACATACAGCCGCCTTTGCTTAAAGTGCAGATGTCTGATGACGGGAAAAAATGGCTCGATATTTGCAAGATATCCGGTATCGGCAGCGCGTGCAGTTGTATCAATTTTGAATCACCCTTCACAGCCCGTTATGTAAGGCTTCTGGGCCTGGGTAGCGGGGAAGAAAATATCTATTCCCTCCGTGAGCTGGAAGTCCGCGGTTTCTAAACCACCGGTATTAAACTTTAATCTTCTCGAAAATGACAAAGCAGAGTCACTGCTTCTCCGCCATATTCTCCCCACGCCGCGGAGCAGCATTGTAAGTTCCTACGAAGCTCGAACGCGAAGTTCCTGCGAAGCTAAACGTGTAAACATTTAGCGAAGCAGAACGAAAACATTCGAGCGTAGTAGAACTGCTTCGCCGACGTTTTTCCCCAATAGCGGCGCTGCCCTGTAAGTTCCTACGGAGAGTTAGGCACTC
>JADHVZ010000052.1 GCA_016783745.1 Candidatus Omnitrophota bacterium
TGGCGGAGAGGCAGGGATTCGAACCCTGGGTAACCTTGCGGCTACTCCTGCTCTCCAAGCAGGTGCACTAAACCGGGCTATGCGACCTCTCCGCTGAAAAGATTATACTATAATTTATATAATATAGCTATTCTGTAACACTGGTCTGGGGCTTCTCCGGCACAGGCAGGCCAGCGCCCCTCCTCATCAGGCGCTCTCTGTCTACCATTGGCACGGGCCTGGCACTTCTTGTCTGGGTGCGCCTCTGAGCAGTTCTCCTGCTCCTCGTAATACGCGTTCCGAGATCACAAACAACGAGGACCATGCCAGCGACTAAAATTATAATTCCGATCGCATAGCCGGCGTTTTTAAACAGTTTCGTCCCTTCTTTGCTGGCTTTTAAGCATACAAGGTAACCTATGCCGATCGCAATTAAAAGAAGTGACCATGCCCCTATATCTAACCGCATAAAAGTCCTCCTTCTTTACTATGTTGTTTTATCTCTTCTCACTTTTTCGTCAAAAAAGTCCAGATCGCTGATCGGAAGGACCACTGATGAGCCGATATTGGCAAGGTGAGCTGTGATCCTTTTGAAATAGCGGGCTATTAATGTAAAGCAGACTGCCTCATTTGTATCCAGCTTACCGGAAGCAAGTTTTTTCAGTATGTCATCACATCTTTTGACTATACCTGTCTCCAGTATCAGGACTTCCCGGGCTAATTCCTCATCGGAGTTTTGGAACGCGTCTTTTGTTTTTTTGAATTCCACCATGATCTCTTTATCGAGATCGTCAAATAGGCCCCGGAATTTGCCCATATCCAGCGGTTTTTCAAGCAATTCCGTTACCTCATAGAGATTCTTGCAGTAGTCGCCTATTCTCTCCGCGTCTTTGACCACACTCATCATCAAAAGACATGCCGGCACATTAACAGTAGGCTGAAGGGAAAGGTGCTCAACAATGCGCTTCCTTATCTCCCGCTCAAGCTCATTCACCCTTTTATCTATGGAATATATCTTATCCTTAAGGTTCGGCTCTTCTTCCCCCTCCAGAAGCTTCCTGAGAACCGCGCTGAACATCTCCTCGGTGTCTTTGCACATAAGATTGAAGTCTTCCAGTATCTGGCCTAAAAAATCCTTGCCTTTCCAAAACGATAAAAAATTCTTAAACATGGTCATCCTCCCTGTTTAGTAAAGTTTTATTTTAGTACGCGTGAAATAAATATTAAAAGTCCGGGTACAACAAAAAAGATGACAAATACATATAGAAAGGCGTATAACGGTTTCTTGTAAGCTATATCCCCCATTTTCTTAGCTAACAACAGCGGGATCCTGCGCATAGTCTTCAGCGGATAAAAGATGATTATGCCCGTAAAGTTAAAAATAAAGTGCGCAAAAGCAATTGTAACAGCGGCTACGTTGCCTGTCAGTGAAGCGAGTATAGCCGTAAAGGTGGTGCCGAGATTCGCGCCGAGAGTGATAGGGAACGCGTTCTCAATAGAAAGAATACCCGATGCCACAATGGGTACAAGCATGGACGTAGTAACAGAACTGCTATGCACAAGGCCGGTAAAGAGCATGCCCATTACCATGACCAGGGCGGCATTCCGGCCCAGTATATTATTCAAAACCGCTTCCGTTCTCCCTATGATAAGTGAGCGCATGACCTTCATGCCATAAACCAGCGAAAGAAACAGGACAGTCAGCGCGAGCGCGAGCATGAAAAAACTTGCCAGCTTCACCGGCAAATGCATAAAATCAAGGAACACTCCGTCAATGGCCTTCACGCTCGGCTTTATTATAAAGTCTAACGGATTCTTAACGCTCATGCCGGAGAAATCGCAAAATCGCGCGGCCAAAAACCCGGCAGTCCGCTCCAGGTAGTGAGTGGTCAGCTCGATCGGCAGTAATACCATAGCTGTCAGCAAGTTAAAGAAATCATGCATCGTAGAACAGCTAAACGCGCGCTTGAACTCTTCACGCCTGCTAAAATGCCCTAACGCTACCAGTGTATTAGTAACGGTAGTCCCCATATTGGCTCCCATGATAATAGGTATGGCGCACCTTACGCTAAGCGCGCCCGAAGCTACAAAGGCGACGATTGTCGAAGTAACGGTGCCTGAGCTTTGAACAATGCTTGTCGCGAGAAGGCCTACAAAAAAGCCGATAAACGGATTCGACGTAGTCACGATGAGAGTTTCGGCAAACCCGCGTCCGAATCCTTTAAAAGCATGGCTCATCAATGATATACTTAAAAGAAATGTATATAATAGCAGGATGATAGAGAAGGTTTTTATAATGCGTGCTATTTTAGTATCTCTTACTGTATCTTGTACCATTTCCCCCTTTCCTTTCAAAATATTACCGGCACATCACCTACCCTTATACCAAAAAATATCTCAAAAAGCAACTGAATTGCGCCTTATAGGAATGTCCCATGAGCAGATAACCGGGAGTTTAAAAGTTAGTAAGAATACCACCAAAAAGGCATGTAAATTTGGAAGGAGGTAATGCTTAACCTATATTTCCAGAAGGGAATCCACTCCAAACTCAGTAGGAACTGTCTTAATATTATTGGGATCGCAAATCCATACGCCACCCACTATAAATTTATACTTATAAACACCGTGTTTTAAAGCTATCCGCTTCTCCCATCTTCCATCCGGCATTCGCTCAAGGCGGCCAGATTCATTGGGGGTCCAATGATTAAAATCGCCTACTACATATACATCTTTTGCTTCAGGAGCTAAAAATGAGAAGGCCTGAACTTTTAATTTATCGCGTATCTCTGTAATAAAATGCTCTGTTTCTTCGTAGAAGTCATCCAGGAATAATTTTCTAGATTCTACTATAATCTCATCAGCAAGTAACATATAATCCATTGCGCCACGAGAGGATTTATCGAACCTTATGGCAGGGACACCGTGAGCGGCAGTTTCCCTAAGGGTAACATTTACTCTGATTATAGTATTAAAAATATCATCTTTGAAATACGTATTGATTTCTTGAATCGTATTCTTGCCATATCTTGTACGTCTATCATACATAGTAATCAGTCCCTTTACTTTGGGTGCCCTTTGTAGTTTTAGTTGAATAAGCTCTACCGTATTGATAATTCTCCCAACTCCCATTAGAGACAAGGAGCAACACTGGAGTGGCACTATAAGCAGGTGTGACGCTCGAAGCGCATTAAATGTGAGAAACCCTAGACTTGGCGGGCAATCGATTATGATAAAATCGTGATCAGTGCTTAGAGAATCTATGGCTCTATGCACAGCAGATATTGCATCCTCTTCACTTCTTAACTCTTGCTCTATAGTGCTTAAGAGAATATGCCCGGGTGCCAGATTAAAATTCTCCCAGAGCTGGAGTATAACTTCGGAAAGCTTTCTTCGTTTTGTGTCTACATTACTTAGCACATTGTATATAGACCCTTCGAGCTGTTCTGTCCTTAAGCCAAGGCTAAAAGAAGCATGAGACTGCGGGTCAAGATCTATAAGAAGGACCTTATAATTTTTGAAGGCAAGAGATGCAGCCAGATTGATAGCTGTGGTAGTTTTGCCGCAGCCGCCTTTCTGATTTGCTATAGCGATTACTCTCATTTTAGTACGAGGTTATTTCTTTTCTTTAGAACTCTTTTTAGGTTCGCTTTTTTCTTCATCAATAGGCATCTGGCATTTGCCTTTTAACATTGCGCCTTCACTAATAACTAAGACAGGAGCTTTGATATTGCCTATTACTTTTGCCGACGGAGAAAGCTCAAGGCGATAGGTACTGACAATGTCTCCTCTTACTTTACCCGCTATTGTTATATTCTCACCATTAATTATTTTAGCTTTTACATTAGCCTTCTTACCTATAATTAAGTTTCCTCTGGTATCTAACTCTCCTTCAAAGTTGCCGCTTATTCGCAAATTAACCGGTGTGCTAAATTTTATATTTCCCTCCATCCCTGCTTCAATATCGATAACCTTAGCTCCTGTTTTTGACCTATCGGTTTTCTTAAACATAAAAATTCCTATGCTTTTAAAATAACATTATTCTTCTTGTTGACCTCATATATAAAAAGTTGGGCGCAGTTCTCGCATTTGCAGTAATTAAGATATATTTCCTTGGAAATCTTATTTCGCCTGAAGACTTTAAAATTACTTTCTTCACAAGTTGGGCACAAGATTTCATTTGTTTCTGGGTTTACTTTAGCCCTTAAATCTCCTGATTTTCCTATCATATTCCTAAACCCTATACCTAACATAACCTTATAGCTTTTTTTGTCTTTTTCTCTATATACTTCACTACATCGCCTACTGTCTGTATCTTCTCAGCTTCCTCGTTTGATTCCGCCTTTACCTCCTCAAGCTTCACGCCCAACTTGTCACTAATAACATCTTTTACTTCTTCAAATAAACCCATCTAAGCCTCCACCTTTGATACCAGGTACTCGCTTAATTCTTCAAAGCGCTTTTTATTCTTTTTGTAGAAAGGTAGTAACTGGTGGTATTCTCTTACCTTTTTTATATCCTTCACTTCTTTGATATGGGTATTTTTAGGAAGTTTCTGTTTGATGTTGTGATAGGCACCGATGAAAAGGATCCCTTCTTCACTGTGGTCCAGGGTATCAACTATCCTTTTAGCAATAAAACTATCTCTTTTGTCTAACAGTCTATCTTTGCTCAACTTATATTTTATAAATGTAATTAATTTCCGTGTTATTGACTTCGCCTGCGGAGTCAATCAGCGATTTTGACACAAAACAGCCTCCGAGTTCGCTCGAAAATCGTCCTTTTTTAGGGTCTCTTTTGACACTCCATTTTTGTCACTTTCGGCACTTTCCGCTGTTTTCACCATTTCCAATGAAAACACCGGCTCTAGGACTTCGTTAGAACCGCGATCTTTGGTCAGGTCATAGTCTATCACCCCCGATTTTTTGGAATCATAATACGCCCGCCTTTTCTGCGCCGCCAGCTTAAGATTCTCACGCCGCTTATTTCTTATTGTATTCCCAAGCCCGGCATGTTCCTCATTGGGGCGCACATAGCCCAGCGATGAGTGAGGATGATCGTTGTAAAGTTTCTGGAATTTCGCCACCCAGTCGATTACGTCCTGGACCGTCTCGAAAGATTCCGGACACTCGGGATGATACTTCATGTATTTGATGAACGTCTCTACCCATGCGTTGTCATCCGGCGTATAGGGTCTTGCGAACTCAAGGCGTATATTCCATTTGCCGATCAGATGGGCTTTGGTGCGGCTTCCTTTCATCTGGCCGCCCCTGTCGCTCAAGGCCGTAAGTTGAGTCGGATCGATATCTTCTTTCCATAACGCCTCGTCCCATATGGCCATGACATCTTTCTGCGTAAAAGACACGACTCTTACGCCGTAATGGAGGAATTTACGGGAGCCTAAGTCCAGCATGGGAATGACCACGACCCTCACGCGGCTTGTAAGATAGAATTCCGTGGCGTCGTAGCTTACCACTCTCCTCGGGCTTGTCATAAGCTCTCGCACATCCGGTTTTATGGGACGCTTTCTTCGCGGCACCTGATAGGGTGACTGGAGCGCGTTTCTTTTTAAGACTCTCTGTATCGTTGAGACGCTTGAGAAGAATTTGCTGCTCTCGTGGCCGTAGACCATAAGACCGGCAGCTCGCATATCACATAGGGCTTCGTCTCTTGCGGCCGTAAGTATAGCGGCCTCTTCATCCGGCGTTATTCTGTTCCATGCCATCTTCACAGCCGGATGTTCCGGTCTTGAGCGCCATCTGTAATAACGCCTAGCGTTAAGCTTCAGCGCTTCACACGCTTCAGCCACAGTCAGCTCCTTTAAGGTCTCCAGCACGCCTACGAGCTCCTTTCGGGACGCATAAGGCACATGTTTACGCGTAAGATCGCCCATTAAGCCTAATCCGTTCTTTTTTTTAAAATAAGATACTCCTCGCTCATCTGCGCGAGGGCTTTTTCCTTGGCTGCAAGTTCCGCCTTTATCTTTTCATATTCCTCGTGAGGAACAGAAGCGAGTTTCCTCGAGTATTTCTTTCTTCCAAGCTCCTGAAGCGCCGCAGACTCTACTTGCTTGCGTATCTTGGTCAAGTCTGCGGAATAGAGCCCGTAGCGCCTCAATATCTCGCCGATGGGGGCATCTTTAGCGGTGGTCTCCAGGAATATCCGCCATTTTTCCGGAGCGGACAGTTTCTTGCGCTTTCTTACGCCGGCCTCATCGGTATTGCCTGCCTTCAATGTATCTATCTCCATAACCTTTTTCCTTTCTTTTGAATTTTAGCCGATCCTGTGGATAGTGTGGACAGCTGCTACGCACCTGACCACACTATCCACAGTACTACTACTGCTACTTTACCTAAGAAAGGACTTCAAGTAAACTTCTTTCTCTATTCTGTGACACTATAGCAGATTTCCTTGG
>JADHVZ010000025.1 GCA_016783745.1 Candidatus Omnitrophota bacterium
TCGTAGAGCGGGTATACGCAAGTCTCGAAGGCAAGTTTTGCCATCTTTATGGCAAGGTGGGACGGGAATTTCCATCCCACGGGGCATGGTGATAGGATCTGTATGAATTTAGGCCCTTTAATGGACCTGGCTTTTTGGAGTTTTGATATAAAATCTTCAGGAAAGGCTGTATTTGCGGTAGCAGTATAGGGTATCCTGTGGGCTACCATTATATCTACCATGTTCTTTTTGGGGCCGGTTTTATAATTCTTTGCGGGTGTAGTCGTAGTCCATGCTCCATGAGGTGTCGATGAGCTCCTCTGTATACCTGTATTCATATATGCCTCATTGTCGTAGCACACATAAATTATATCCTCTCCCCTCTCTACCGCCCCTGAGAGCGCCTGTATTCCTATATCCATGGTCCCCCCGTCCCCTGCCCAGGCAAGAACAGAGACGTCATCTATTCCTTTGATCTCAAGCGCCGCTTTTATGCCGGATGCGACTGATGCCGCTGTCTCGAAAGCTGTATGAAAAAGCGGTACCCTTGTGGAGGAATGCGGAAACGGCCCGTCTATCACTGACCAGCAGCAGGCCGGTATAGTCACTATAGTGTTTTTCCCAAGCGCCTTTAAGGCATATCTATAAGCCAGCGCACCGCCGCAGCCCTGGCAGGCTACATGCCCGGGAGACATCAGTTCGATGTCAGGAATACTCAATCTTATATCTTTGCGCCCACCCATATCAGTTCTTTCTTTGAGCTCTGCTTCGGGAGATTTTCGGCGATTTCTATTATTTCGTCAACCGCCACATCCCGTCCGCCCAGGCCGGCTATATAGCCGTATATCGAAGGGCGTTTTTTCTCATTATATAAGGCTGATTTTATTTCCTGGAAGAATATGCCCTCATTTCCTAAAGATATATTCCGGTCTATGACTCCCGCTATCTTTACCTTGCTTACAGCCTTCTTGATGTCATCTTTAGGGAAAGGCCTGAATGTCCTTACCCTCACCAGGCCTGTTTTTTTCCTTCTTTTTCTTAATGTATCCACCGCGTCTTTGGCTGTCTGGGCTATGGCACCTGATGTTATTAATAATGTTTCCGCGCCTTCGGTCCTATATTCTTCGATCAATCCGTATTCGCGTCCGGTTATCTTACCGTATTCCTTTCCGACATCTTTTATTACTTCGACGGCCTTATCCATGGCTTTTTGTATCTTATATCTGAGTTCATAATACCATTCCGGGCCTGTCAGGCCGCCAAAGGTGTGCGGGTTGTTTACATCAAGTTTATATTTGGGATCATATGGAGGCAGAAACTTATCAATAAGGCTCTGGTCAGGGATGTCTATGGGTTCACTTGTATGAGAATGGTAAAAGGCGTCAAGCATGACCATGCCTGAAAGTGATACCTTTTCGCATATTTTGTAGGCCTGAATGACGGTATCCAGGACCTCCTGATTGTTTTCGCAGTAAAACTGAAGCCAGCCGGTGTCGCGCTGGGCGAGTGAGTCAGTCTGGTCGCTCCATATGTTCCATGGAGGCCCCATGGCCCTGTTTATATTAGCCATTACCACGGGAACCCGGGCACCGGTCGCCCAGTGCAGCATCTCGTGCATCAGAGCAAGCCCCTGAGAAGAAGTTGCCGTGAATGATCTGGCGCCGGCTGCCGATGCCCCGATGCTTGCCGCCATAGCGGAATGTTCCGATTCGACTTTTATGAATCGGGCCTTTAATTCGCCGCTAGCCACCATCTCCGAGAGTTTTTCCACCACCTCTGTCTGCGGTGTGATAGGATACGCGGCTATGACTTGCGCGCGCGCCAGTTTAGCTCCGTAGGACACCGCATGATTGCCGGTCAGTACTTTTTTCATCTCGCTTTACTTTTTCTCCTTCTCGATGTTGATAGCCTTGATGGGGCATTCTTCCGCGCATATCATGCAGCCTTTGCAGTAATCGTGGTTTATTCGCGGTTTTCCCTCAACTATTTCTATAGAGGCGTCCGGACAGAATTTCCAGCATATCATGCAGGAAGTGCACCTTCCGTGATCTATGACAGGTTTTGTCGAGCGCCATTTGCCCGTTTTATTGTTCATCGTATCCGCTAAGGATATTGCCGTAGGCGGCAGGTCGCTCTCTTTTTTGAATTTTATATTCTTCGCGGATCTTTTTGGTTTACTTCGCTTTTTCATATGATTCTTCTGCTGCCTTGATGTTGTCCTCAGTCTTTATGGCTACGTTTTCTCTGATGGCTTCCACCAGGGCCTTTATTCCGACCTCCTTCGTATATTTTGAAAAGGCTCCCAGCATGGATGTATTGACTATAGGCGCGCTTTTCGAACCCAGGCCGTGGCTTGAGGCTATTTCCGCTGCATCTATAGTGAACACCTTATACTTACCGCTGAACTTAAATGTTTTTTTCGAGGCCCTGGTATTGATGATTATCGAAGCGCCCTTTTTCATGCCCTTAGTAATATCGTTCTTCTCAAGCAGCGTGGGGTCCAGTACGATAACATAATCAGGCTCCTTTATGGGCACTCTCTTACGTATCTCCTCCTCCGCCAGCCTCGTATACGCAGTCACGGGGGCTCCCCTGCGCTCTACACCGAAGAAGGGGAATGACTGCACTTCCCTCCCCTCTTTAAACGCGGCAACAGCGAGGATGCGGGACGCTATAACTGCCCCCTGTCCTCCTCTTCCGTGGAATATTATCTCTTTCATATAATCCTTTAAGGGGACGTTTCACCTTGCCGCAACACATTGTCATGCTTCAAGTTATGGCAAGGTGAAACGTCCCCTCTCACTTATGCTTTATCAACTTGTTTTTGTCTATGTAAAATGCTTCGTCAGTGTACGTGCCCTGCCAGTATTTTTCAAATTGCACTCTGAATACCCTGGCTATTTTTTCAGATTCTATAATAACGACATTCTCATCGTTCATTAAATCGGCGCTGTTGGTCCAATTATAAGAGCCTGTGATGAGGGTCTTATCATCGATGACACAGAACTTATTATGCATCAGGCCCTTGCCATCTTCTATTTTTACCAGAACGCCGTTTTTTTTGAGAAAATTGACTTTAGAATAATACTCGCGGGAGCTTTCACCATCCGCAAAGATCCTTACCGCGACCCCGCGCCTGACGGCCAGCACCAGTGACTTGGCCAGTGAGCGTGAAGTGAGCATGTATATCGCAAGCTCTATTGTTTTTTCCGCGCCGTCGATCTTCTCCGATATTATCCTGCTGCATTCATCCGATGGGGAAAATAGCACCGAAACGCTTGCCTCTGGGGTACTCTCGGCGTAAGAAAAAAAAGAGAACACTGATAGTGATAATAATACGGCCAAAAAGGAGAGCTTATGCAGCATACGATCTATATCGTGAGAAGTGAATCCACGCCCCCAAAATCGTTAGGAACTGATTTAGAATTTCTGGGATCATGGATCCATTCACCGTCTACAATGAATTTATATTTGTAAGTGCCCGGCTTTAAAGCCATTCTTTTTTCCCATATTCCGTCCGGCTGCGGCTCAAGCCGGCTGCAGTCATCAGCTTTCCAGTGATTGAAGTCTCCCACCACATACACGTTCCCGGCTTCAGGAGCCATAAAAGAGAATTTTTGTATTTTCAATTTATTCCGCATCTCCGACATAAAATCCTCGGCTTCCTGATAAAAGTTATCCAGAAATAATTTTCTGGCGTCAACTATGATCTCTTCCGACAATGCCGCATAGTCTTTAGCCCCTGCCGAGTGTTTATCAAATTTTATTGCCGGCAGTCCGTGGGCTGCTGCCTCCCTCAGCGTGATGTTAACCCTGATTATCGTGTCGAAAATATTATCTTTAAAATACATATTTATTTCTTGGATCATATGCTTGGCGTATTTTGTGCGCTTATCATACATCGTGACGAGGCCTTTTACTTTGGGGGCCCTTTGAAGCTTAAGCTGGATAAGCTCCACCATATTGATAAGCTTTCCGACACCCATCAGCGACAGCGAGCAGCACTGAAGCGGTACGATCAGAAGGTGCGATGCGCGCAATGCGTTGAAAGTCAGAAATCCAAGACTGGGCGGGCAGTCTATTATGACAAAGTCATAACTGGCAGTAAGTAAATCAATGGCTCTATAGATGGTGGAAATAGCATCTTCCTCACTCCTGAGCTCTTGTTCTATAGTGCTCAGCAATATATGTCCGGGCGCCAGGTGCAGCTTGTCCCAAATGTTCAGAATGATATCCTGAAGCCTTCTGCGCTTGGTGTCAACGCTTGTAAGGACATTGTACATGGATCTGTCCAGCTGCTCTGTCTTTATGCCCAAGCCGAATGACGCATGGGATTGCGGATCAAGGTCTATTATAAGGACTCTATGCCCTTTTAGGGCAAGAGAAGCCCCCAGATTGATTGCCGTAGTGGTCTTACCGCATCCGCCCTTCTGATTTGCTATTGATATGACCTTCATGCTTGCTCCCTGTATGATATAATATGTTATAAAAAAATTATTTTTTCACTATCTTCAGGTTTTTGATGTAAATAGATGCGCCAGGATCATTATGTGTAGTTTGAGTGCCGAACTCAAACCCTATATGATTTATTTTTTCCGCATCGTAGAGGCCGTCAAATCCTTTAAGCGGTATGGAGACGAATTGCCAGTCAGCGCTCATATTGTTTTCGAATATCATTTTAATAGCTTGCGGAAAATAGGATCTGCTGGACGCGTCCCTTAAGAATAATTTCAGGCTTTCCCTGCCGAAAGAGCCTTTTACAAAAAAGTCTAGCGTGCTGTCAGAGAGGTCCATCGGCTGAGACAGGTCAAAACCCGCGCTTGCGTACCCTGCGGTCCCGTCATTAAAGAGAAGAACGCTGCTCTCAGCCAGCCTGCTTTTGTTCATAGCTGCTCCGTAAAAGCCCAGTTTTTTTACAATGTGCCTGTTAGGCCGCCCCTCCATGGCTAGATAAATGGATTTTAAATTGCCGGTTTCCTGCCGGGGCTGAAAAGTTTCTACTGCCGGCTTAACCGCTTCCTTTCCGGATTCCGCCTGACTTTTTTCCATGAGTGCCGGGGCTGACTCCGGCCCCATTTCTCTAACGACATCTATATTTACAATAATCTTGCCTCTGAACGCAATATTCACAAGCAGAAGTAATACGGCAAGAAAAGATATTAACCACGGAAATACCCGGAGGAATTTAAAGTGCGGCCTTACCGCCAGATGTTTGTGGGGGGCGATATTTTTTCCGGATTGCACCTCTGCCTTTTTTGACTTATCAGGAGAATTGAATATGTATGTATTGGCGAGCGTTTCCCTGGTGTCGGCATCAAAACTCTGTGGCGTAATGTGATCCGGAAGCTCCTCTACCTTCTCCCTGCCCGCAGGTTCACCACTTTTATCCCATTTGTTATAATTTAAAAGGTCCAGTATTTTACTCAATTTCTACCTCTTTATAATAAAATTATAGCATAATACGGCCTATAATACAACGAAAGGCTCCATAAAATGATAAAACAGGCCTATTTTATAATCGGAAGAGGGTCTATATGCTTTCCGCCTTTTTTGACTTCAAAATGAAGATGGTGCTTGATACCTTTATAGCGGGCATTTCCGGTATTGCCTGTATACCCTATTAAATCACCTTGCCGTACTCTTTTTTTATCCTCTACGACTATCTTAGAAAGATGCCCGTATAGGGTTTCATGGTCTCTCGGGTGTTTTATTATGACATATTTACCCATGCCGTTCGTCTGGTATCCCGTTGTAACCCTCCCGCCTTTAGATGCCACTACTTCAGCATGCTGCAGGGCAAGTATATCCAGGCCCTTATGCCGCCTCCCCCCTTTTCTATGAGCTCCGAAATCGCCCTCACCGTAGCCGTCACTCCTTATAACCGTTTTTTTAGAATTGCCGATCGGTGAAATAAATGGTTTTTTATCGCGGTAGTATACCCAGTCTTTAAGTGAAGCTATTGGCACAAGTAAGACAAGGCATATGCCGAGGACGGTCATTTTTTTCATGATCACCCGTTAAGATCATCGCGCGGAATATTTTCTCGAAAGAGTAAAGACGAACAGCCCTATCATAAATGCCCCGATAAAAGCTTCTGAACCCGCAAGAAGCCTGTAGCCCGTATTGGCTTTGGGCACCATGTCGCCGTAGCCGAGGGTGGTAAAGGTGACTATGCTGTAATAGACATAGTCCCAGAAGGAGAATACTTTAGAGGCGCGAGCGTCAGCGATCGCGTTTAAATTATAATAGATCAGAGAGTAGATGAATATAATAGCTCCGGAAGAGAAGATGACCCTGTTGGGTTTTTCTCCATAACCGCTCAGGGTGCCCATAAGGGCCATCGGAATATATGCGAGATTCATATTTTTTCTGAGCCAGAGCTTTTCCATTGTCTTTTCCTTGAAGGATGCCCAGCTTGCTTCTCTATATCTACCGCTTTGCATAAAGTATTGCTTCAGGGTCCTGTATGATTCCTCGGCGGACAGGACCCCTTTTTCGTCTATTTTCTCGGAAGTTATAAAACCGTATATCTTTTTGGAAAAATTCTGCTTCGTCAGGGACTTAACGCCGGCCAGTTCCGTGTGCCATAGCCTTATTAAATGCATTTGGCATTTCCACAGGTCGGCCTCTGTCATATCCGCCTCTCCGATATTAGCCTTAGACAGATCGGCATGCCACAATCTCGCCCTCCTGAGGTTAGCGCGCGTCAAGTCGCTGCTTTCAAGATTTACGCCGGTCAGGTCACAGCCCTCCAGATAGCAACCTATGAGATTCGCTCCGCTGATGTCAGAGTAGGAAAAGTTTGCGTCCTTGAAATCAGCCTGCGTAAGATCGGCATTTTTCAGGTTTACCTTGATCATGTCCGCGTAACGCATCACTACCTTGCGCAGGATAAAACCTTTGCCGCTTCCGGACTCACTGAGATGATTTTTAAGTCTCTCGGTATATTGAGGCTTATCAGGTGTGTGCTTCCAGCAGAACTCAGAAAAGCTTATGGCGGTATCTTTGCACGCTTTATCTTTGCATTGGATCTCACCTCCTACCAGGCTGATATCTTTAGTTTGGGCATTATCCATTACATTGGCGCGCTTCGGCGCGTAATATGTTTGTTTATAAAATTGAGCAGCAGATCCTGGTCTTGTTTTCGCATTTTTTTAAAATAAATACCCATGCCGGGATATGACTGGGGCTGTATTTTTTTGTCCGCAAGCCATACAACGGTTCCGTCGACATCGATCTGTCTTTTATCCTTCATGGTTATTCTGAGCTCAAGTTCCTCGCGCACCCTGAGCAGTTTTTTTGTATACAGGAAAATGCCGTTGCCGCTGAGATTGAACAGCTTACCGGTGTACCATGTCTTTTTTGCCGCCCTTTTTGAACGGAATTCTATTTCGATATGGACAAAAAGCCTTTTAAACCGTCTCCTCAGATGTTTTTTATCGATAGGGGATTCGTAATGAAATGTAGTTAATGCCGTTGCCTCATCCAGATACACCTCAAAGATCGAGTCGAGCCTGACCAGCTTGAATAGCTCTTCGACATGAGCGGAGACATTGCAGAACTTCATCTTTCCCTTATGGTTCAGGACATTTTTATAGGCTATGGCAAGTATCGAGATACCGCTATAATCGACCAGATCTACCTGATTCAAATTCAGTAAAATATCTTTCTTTCTGCTTTTTAATAACCAGCCTATGGTCTCTATCAACTCCGCCGCGTTGATGTCTATCTGGCCCTGTATATCGACTACGCTTATCTTGCGGGATTCCCTTATTCTGATCTTCATCCGGCCTTTTTTAACCGTTGCTGAGCAGTTCTCCGACGATCGAACTTACTGTTTTACCGTCAGCAGAACCTTTGAGCTTTTCCATAGCTTTTTTTATCACATTCCCAAAATCCTTCTTGCCGCTTGCCCCTGTTTCTTCAATTATCTTTTTTACGGCCCCCCTTATTTTTTCCGGAGAGACCTCCTTAGGCATATAGGATTTAAGGATCTTCAATTCGATCTCCTCCTTGCTCGCCAGATCATCCCTCATACCCTTTTTAAATTGCTCTATGGAATCCTGATGGCGCTTGATATCCTTTCGGATGAGCGCTATTATGTCGCTTTCTTTCAATTCATCGATTTTCAATTCTATCATCTTGTTGTTTATCGCGGCTTTCAACAATCTGAGAGTAGATAGCCGCACGGCGTCTTTTTCTTTCATAGCCTGTTTTATGTCCGCGTTTATTTTTTCTATTAACATCATTCCGCCTTTCTCATCCATTCTCATTTACGCGCCTGGTGAGGTTAATAAAGCTTTAGCCGCTCTTCAGCTTCTATTCTCGACTTCAGGTCGCCTGTAATATCAAGCAGGGTGTCCACTATTTTTTTATCAAACTGTTTTCCGCTGCCATTCCTGAATATTTTTATGATCTTATCGCGCGAAAGGGCTTTTCTGTACGGCCGGTCTGTTGTCATTGCCTCATACGCGTCGGCTACGCCGAGAATCCGCGCGCCAAGAGGTATTTGATTATCCTTTTTCCGCAGGTAGCCTGTTCCGTCAATATGCTCATGATGGTAATAGATATAGGGTATGATGTCCTTAAGAAGCCGTAAGGGACTTAAAATGCTTACTCCTATAAACGGATGCTGCCTGATATGGTCGTACTCCTCACTCGTCAATGGACTGCTCTTTCTTAATATATCTTCCCTTATGCCGAATTTACCGATATCGTGCAATATTCCGGCTGTTTTAATGATGTTCTGCTCCTGTTTTGAGAGTTTGAGCTTTTTAGCGATGCGCACGGCCACCTCAGCCACTCGCGCCGAATGTCCGTATATGTACGGGTCTCTCGATTCCATTGCCAGCGCCAGAGCGGAAATAGTACCGAAATATGTCATGGTTATTTGCTCGGCCAACTTCCCGACTATATATCCGGATATTACAAGGAAACATCCCAGCAATAGGCCTTTTCGCAGTATGAAATCAGTAGGGTTGTCAAGGCTGGTATAAGAGATAAGGCAGATCAATAGAAATGATAATATAGCTGTTAAAACACCGCCTTTAGCCCCGTAAATATAGCCCGCCAGGAGAGTCGGTATAAAAAAGAAATTTATGAAAGCCTCTTTGTCTTCGACGAAATAGAGGATCAGAAGGCCCGCCACGCATATAGTCAGCGTGAATATGGATTTAACATTAGCTTTCCGGATTAGCTTCATTTCTTTTTTAATCTGAAAAAACGCTCGATCGGATTGAGATGGTCTATTATGAGCTTTCCGTTAAGGTGGTCTATCTCGTGCAGGATCGCTCTTGCCAGCAGGTCCGAAGCCTCCAATGCGGTCTTTTTACCGTTTTCGTCAAGAAACTCTATTTTGATCTGTTTAGCCCGTTTTACTTTTACGAATACATCCGGTACGCTGAGGCAACCCTCCTCCATTACTTCTTCACCTTTACGTTCAACCACCGCGGGATTGATCAGTTTTATGACTTTATTATCTCCGATGTCTACCACAGCGAGGCTTTTGTCTATCCCGACCTGAGGCGCGGCAAGACCTATGCCCCTGTTCGCATACATTGCCTTGACCATGCGGCATAAGATCTCTTTTTCCTCTTCTCCGACCATGGTTATGGCCGCGCATCTTTTTTTCAACGTACGGTCAGGGTGCTTTACGATCTCTAGCATTTATAGAACCTTGTTTTTCTCGTCCACACCCACTACTTTTATTTTGCTGCTCTTCGCCTCATCAGCATCCGCCAGCGCATATGAGATTATTATCACAATGTCGCCGACTTCGCCCAATCTGGCCGCTGGTCCATATAAGGTTATGTCTCCGGAGCCTTCTTTTTCGCCTATGCAATATGTCTCAAATCTATTACCGTTATTCAGGTTTACTATCTGAACCTTTTCGTTAGGTATTATGCCTGCTGCGTCCAATAGAGCCTTATCGACACCTATGCTTCCCTGGTAGTATAATTCTTTTTTTGTGACGCGTACTTTGTGGATTTTGCTTTTACATATTGTTATCAACATATTCTTTCCTTTAGTGTTTAGACTCAGTCCAGGCCTATTATTGGAGTAAAAAATACATAATAGGCTAACGAGCCGGCAATCAGGATCACAGTGGAGATCCGGCACAATCTAAGCCCAAAACACCTGTGTTCCAGGTCCTTTCTGGAAGCAAATATGACACCTATACCCAGCATAACGTGAGGTACGAAGAAGCACCCGCCGTAATACAGCCATTTATTCTTCAGGGAATTATCCATTATGTCCCGCGATCATCGGCTTGTGTCTCTGGGTTCATCCATTATCGCGACGAGGTTATTTCCGTCGAAATAAAGATATTTATTTTTGTTCAGGTACCCCGAATCCAAAGGCACGGGAGTATACCGCCTGGCCCTATACACCCATTCTTCTCCCTGGCTGCCGATTGCATCCTTTGCGGGAAGAATGTTTACTATGTCTGGTTCACTCCAGTTTGATACCACTTCATCCTTGCTCATGCCCACTCTGATGTTTTCCCGTCCCAGCGGATTGCGTATCACCTCTCCGGGTGCCGTGAACGGATCGATCTCCGCACACCCGCAGGCCGCCAAACAGATTGACACTAAGAGCAGTGAGTTTATAATCTTTTTTAACACCTGAGCCACTCCCTTCGTTAATCAGATCACTGATTACCTTGTTCCATTTTTTTTGTTTGACCGTAAATAAGGTCGCAAAGAAATCTCAGGAATGTATTCTTATTGTCTTCTTCGATCTCTAAAAATTCGACGCCTACTTCTTTTGGGGAACCGTCTTCGATCGAAATCCTTTTGCTCCAGACTATCTTACCTTTTATGTGAACCGCATTATTGGCGTTCGGGATGTTCAGGTTTAGCTCAACCTTACTTTCGTTCTTGATCTCCTCTGCCGAGGTGAACCTTAGTCCTTCGCAAGACAGGTCTTTTGTCGTGACCTCTTTTCTCAGGGTATCACCCTCCATTATATACTTGACCTCAACAGGTACCTCAAGACGTATAAATCTCCTTCTTTCTTCGATCTTTTTCATATCCCCCCCTGTTGTTATTACTGTTATATTAGCTTATAAATAGATTATAATAGGGTAAGTATATCATATGGAGCAGATTTGAGTCAAGATATTATATCTGAAGCGGGATTGCTTCGACCGGAGGTCCCGGAGAAGCTTCCGGGCCGGTTTCTTCCGGCGCTAAAGGCACAGTGGCGGCAGGTTCTAGAGGAAGCGGTGCCAGGTTTTTATTGAGCCACGTTACTATGCTGTCCGAGACCTCAGGATCCAGCTCTATATGGTTACGTACGGGCGGTTCTTTCACCATTACTCCGAAAAAGTGATCCAGTTTTCCGAAATAAATGGATGTAAAATTATCATTTCCTCCCTCCGACAGGGCATCCCCTATTTCCTCGACTTCCTCTTTGATATTGACCTCGTCCTTTTTTCCATGGAGGATGAGCGTGGGGACACGGACTTTTTTTATAGCATCAGTGACGCTATACGTATCTTCGAGATTCATCTTTTTTGTAAAAACCTTGTAGCCTAGCACGTTTTTCCAGTCGCCTTTTCCCCAGATCATATCCCTGCTTTGCATCAATGAGGCGACAGCGCTTTCCAGATAGATCTTATCATCCGGCGCAATATTTTTTATAAACAGCTTCAGCTTACGGCAGTCATTATCGAGAGGATTTAATGACGAAAGCGCTGACATGATCACGCACGCGCGGATGTCACTGTCCTGTCCGGATAAATAAGCAGCGTAAAATCCGCCTTCGGAATGTCCCAATAAAGCGATCCGTGATTTATCCACTTCCGGCAGGGATTTCAGGTATTCAATAGCTTTCTTCAGGTCGGATATCAGCTCCGGCTGGGCATATGTCGAAAAGAGGCCTTGACTTTGGCCTATCCCCCTTTTATCAAACCTCAGCACGCAGTATCCGGATTCCGCAAGGGTATGTGCCAGGTCCGTGAACATCCCGCGGGCCTCCCGGTCCAGCGGCCCGCTATCCCAGATAAGCAGAACGGCCGGATAAGGAATTTTTTTCTCAGTTGGCACGGAAAGAGTGCCGGCAAGGGCAATTTCCTCACTGCCGAACACCGCCTCTTTTTCCGTGTATAGTTCGCTCTTTTTCTTATATTCCTCTACGGGAATATGTTTTTTATCAGTGCTGAAGACCGCCTTGAATCCGCGCTTGGGCATGTCTACCTTGAGGACATTATGAAATCTTCCGGCCACCCATACGGATATAAGATCACCGTTTCTTGATTCAAGTATCAGGCGTTCGCATCCTATCTTTCTGCCGTCGATTTCCAGGATATCCCTTCCCACCGAGGTCATGGATATTACATTTCGCACCGGCGGTAAAAATGTAGAGACAGGTGTAAGTACGTTTACAAATTGTTCTTCCCTCTTCTTGAAATTATATCTTTTCACCAGGGGGGCGTATGTCATGACTGCCTCGTTCTCGAATATAAGATCGTTTCCGTAGCTTGGAACGCTGTCGAGGTATGAGAAGTTAGCGTGCCCTGTTGCCATGTATATTACTTTTTCCGGGCCGTTTAAAATATTGACAGTGCTTTCAGCGCCGTTAGCCGAGACTTCTCTTGTGTAATCGAGAAGGTTTTTTCCCCTCATATCAAAAGTTGCTTTTCTCGCTATATTTGTCCTAAGGGCTTCAAGCGGCAATTCGGAAGATGACTTGAAGATCAGGCTGTTTTCCAGTCGGTATTTATCGACTTTTTCATGTCCTATTAGGATATCGTCCCGATAAAGAGCGTATAAAAAGATCTGATGTCTCTGAAAATCAAGATATATGAACGCCGCGATGATCAGTATCGCGGTTAATAGACCTATTACGATCAGTGTTATATAGATACCTTTCATCTCAAATGCCATGATTTTTATGATTTATCGCGTTCTAACTGGTTTTTATATATATTTCTGATCTCATTAAATAAGCTGATGTATTTGTCGCTTCTGTAATCCGGATATGTAGTTTCCCACGCCCTGAACGTGTTATTCCGAAATCTCAGTGTTGATTCTGCGAAAATACCCTTCCTCAGGTATACACGATGGGTGTGATCCTTTGTAGTCAAGAGCACCAGCTTGCCCAGTGTTATATAGCCGGGGTCGATGTTTATTGTCCTTCTACCGCCTCTCGACAAGCTGTCTTCAACTTGATTGGTGGCCAGCTTTACGCGATATATTTCTTCCGGACTGATAAGGCGCTCTATGCTTATAAAACTTTTTTTAAGGCCGCTTCCGAATTCTTTATTGTAATAATCTGTGTACTCAAAATCAAGCATTTTACTTTTCAGGTCTATGGGGCCGAATTTTTTAATGAGGAGCGACTCGGCTTTCCGAAGGGCGTCTTCGCTGTTGAATATAAAACCGACTATTAGTTTTACTTTTGCTTGCGGTAAGATGTTTCCCATATGTGAATACATAACAAAAAGCCGCTGACTATGGTATATGCAGCGGCTTTAAGTCCGGCGCCTTTCCGGAATCCTACATCTTTTTGATCTCATTGATCTCTCGGTCTAATATATGGGCGACATTGTCGATCTTACCTATGGCGTAATAAATAGCTTTTTTAAAATGAGCAGCGGTTGGATGCCTCTCCTCGAGTTCGACAAGCCTTGAAGCCATATCCTTCAACCCCTTATACATGTTTTTTAACTCGTTGGCATCGTGAAAATTACCGAGCTTATTTTTTACAAAAATGCCTAACCTCTTATGTTCATCCCTGGATCCGTGTTCAAATTTTATTCCCACGCCCGGATATTGATATGAGTACTTCTTCTTCCGGGCTATCCAGACGACTCTTCCGTTAAGCTCTATGGGCTTTGTTTTTTTATTGATATCCAGCTTAAGCCTGACGCGTGAGCCTTTTTTAGGGTGCATGCCTGTTCGTAAAAATAAGCCCGTTGTTGTTACGTTTTGCGCGTCAATAAGAAAACCGTCTGTTACGTTCTCTCCCTTGCAGCCACGAGGATTCCATATTATAGGTACTTTTATAGCCAGCCTTTTCTTTTGTCTCCTGTCTTTCATTTGCTCTCCGCGATCTTTTCTATATAGGAAACAAGCTCGTTCCTGTCGTCCTGCCCGATGTTTATAAATTCTATTCCCATGTGGAACAATCTTTTTCCGAGCTCGTTTCTTTCGTCGAATTCACCGGTGGCCCAGGCTACCTTGCCCTCTGCCTTAAATAATTTTTGCGTCTCAGGCAAAATAAATTCTAGTAAAAGCATGGTTCCCGTTGCCAACTTTTCGTTAACGATCAAACCCATACCGGTACTTGAGATGTCTTTTGTGCGGCAGTTTAATTTCGTATGGGCTTTTTCTTCTATAGTGTATCTTACGATAAAAGAGCTGGTTATGCGTATGGATTTGCGCCTTTCCCTGCCCTCCCAATACTCTTCAAGGGCCCCCCGCGGCACCTTTGACTTTCTTATCTTGTCTTCTTCTATCACCATGACCAATAGCGCCCCGATGAGAACGCATACTATTATAAGTTCGGCGGCTAAAAGCAAATTTTCCTCCCCGACTTTATTTATAATGATTATACACTTATAATATTGTAAATGCAAGACGTAATGCCCGCTATGCCCCCATGATCTGTAGTATTATATTTCTATTGCGGGAGGACGTATCAAAGTCTATGAATACGATCTGTTGCCACGTCCCAAGTGTGAGCTTCTTATTCTCGAAGGGAACGGTTATGGAAGGCCCCAGCAGGGATGCGCGCACATGCGAATGCCCGTTGTGATCACCCCAGGTAAGGTGGTGGGCATAATCAGCATCTTCAGGTGCTATCTTTTCAAAGGCCCTTTTGATGTCAACGGATAGATTGGGCTCATATTCCATGGTCGTGAAGGCGCCCGTCGATCCCGGCACAAAGAGTGTGACCTGTCCATGGTTTAACTTGCGCTTATCGAGCTCATCTTGAACTTTATGAGTTATGTCGATGATATCTGTATGGCCTTTGGTTTTTATAGGTAGATGGATAGTTAGGATTTGCAAGGTATTCTCCTTATAGTTATTATAATGTTAAAATGCATGGGTCACCAGGTTACCTGTCACAAGGTCACAGGGGAGGAAAAACCCCTTGAAATCTGGTGACGTGTGTCCTGGTGACGGGTGACCCATCTATCTTTAGCACTGTAATTTGTGATTTGATATACTTGTATTCTACACCAAGCATACCTACGAGGCAAGAGAGATCGGCAGGCTACACCCTTTGCTCACAATGGCCATGCCGGATTCCTTGAGGATGGATATAAATGCCCTGGCAAGTCTCGGATCGAACTGTGATCTGTAATTTCTTTTTATTTCCCCGCGGAGGCACTCTTTGTGATATTTAAAGCGGTTGTCCTTAGATATATCAGAGATGGCAATCGGTGCTCTGCTAATTGCAACTTGTCCGGATATGCCATCTCCGATCGGAAGAAGATACACACTGTCTTTAAAGCCGCCGCTTACACCGTAGGCGGCCTCTAATTTTAAATTTGCCCTCTCATCGTCCACAATACGCACTACACACCCGCAGGCGTTTAAAAACTTGGGTACGGAAGTTACTATAATGTCTAAAATCTCATTTACATCGAGGCTTAAGATCAGCTTATTGCCGAGCTTGTAGATCATGTCAAGCCGCGAACCGTAGAGTTAATGTATGTAAAGTTAGATTGAGAGAATTGTATCGAAAATGGATGGGAGTTAAGCGAATATAATGCGAGTAGAATAATCCAACATTTTTTGTTAAATTACTGAAATCTCAAATAGTTTTAAAGCCGCCCGTTATTATTTTTTTGATATGACGTGATATCAAATTTTTTGTTTTTTCATTTATATCATTAAAAAAAATGGCTGTATCATAAGTTATTTTGATGTTAGATGCTATCGGGGCCGTTCTCACAACGGTTCCACCGCACTCTATCTTACTGTTTTTGCCTGAGCCTGTAGGTAAAAGAAGCGTTATGGCGACCCTTGACATCAGGGGAAGCGGCCTGTCCGCCGTGAAATATACACCGGATTCGCTGATATTGTTTGTTTCGACTACAGCACAGTAATCGCCCTCCATCACCTTTATCGCCAGCTTTTGCTGAATGCGTGGTTTGCTCCTCTTTTCTTGAAAATCACTCATTTTATACCTCTTTTTTGGTTTTTTAATGCATGGGTCACAAGGTCACATACTTGTGAAATACATGGGTCACAAGGTCGCACGTCACAAGGTCACACGACACAAGGTCACACGACACAAGGTCACACGTCACAAGGATTTTTCTTTTCTGGTGACTGGTGTCCTGGTGACGTTGCAACCCATATATTTTTTATCCGGGCGGCCATCCCAATCCCCTACCCCCTAAAAGGTGCAAATGTAGGTGCTCTATAAGTTGCCCCCCGTCCTTCCCGCAATTTATAACAAGCCTGTAACCGGATCCGCTTATTCCGGAATCTTTGGCTATCTTCTTCGCCGCCATGACCATCTCGGTCATGCCCTCACCTCTTCAATTGTATACCTTGTACTTCCTACCCCTATTGCTTCGGCATGTTCTAATTGAGGCGACCAGTCAATGTCCGGGTATCCTGTTTTAAATACATCTTTGTTGTTTGTTTTTAAGATGATATCCACTGAAGCCTTGTCGAGAGCCACCGGGTCCGCGGATGCCATGATGCCGATATCTTCGCATATTACGGGTTCATCCCTTGCCATGCAATCACAGTCTTTAGTTATATGCGTCAAAAAATTAATATAGCATATTCGCTCTCGACCGACTGCTTTAATTACACCTGAAGCGTACTCCGCCATCTTCTCTTGTAGGTTACGGATACTCTCGCTCCACTTTATTTCAATGGCTCCGGACTTGCATGCTACGGTACACTCGCCGCATCCAATACATTTTTCCTGTATTATTACAGCCTCCCCGGCTCTACGGCCCGTAGGGCCGGAGGCCTTTCCGCCTTCAAAGTTTATGGCATTGGCCGGACACCACTTAAGGCATGTGCCGCAGCCGATACATTTGGTCCGGACGACTTCCGGAAGCACATTGGAGTGCTGCTCGAGCTTTCCGGCTCTTGACGCGCAACCCATACCCATGTTCTTTATCGCCGCGCCGAATCCGGTTTGCATATGCCCTGTCATATGGGAAAGGCATAATAGGAAATCACAGCTTGCTATATCAGAGGCTATTTTTACCGACTTTAGATGCTTGCCCTCTATGTCAAGGGCGGTAAAATTTCTTCCGGTGACCCCATCCGCTATTATAACAGGAATACCTATATTTGATAAGTCAAAACCGTGCGTATGGGCTAGCCTTAAATGCTCCGTTGAATTTGAACGGGATCCGATGTAAAGCGTGTTCGTATCTGTCACAAAAACGCGCTTGGATTTTTGCTGCAGAAGATCTCCGAGGCGCTTTATAACATTAGGTCTTATATAGCCGATATTCTTCTTTTCCCCGAAGTGGGTTTTTATTCCTACAAGGTCGTTCTTGCTTATAGAATCAAGAAAAGGGACCTTCTTGAGCAGTATGCTTGTTTTTTTGGAAACTGAAGAAGGATCCTCCTTCTTTTCAACTTTGGTGTAATAGACTTTGCTCATGAGGGTAATATACTATACAACCATAGCTATTTCAAGAATTTTCGGTTTTTAATAGATCTCTTTCAGTTAATATTTCAATTCCGTTCATTTTTAAGAGGGCTGATGTTACGCCGTCACCTTTTATGATCACTTTCGTGAATGTGCCGTCATATATCTCTCCGCAGCCGCATGCCGGACTAAGCGATTTTAAAATAGCTCTTTTCGCTTTATATTTTTTGGCTAGGGTCAGCACGGATTCTGCTCCGTCAATAAAATGATTAGTTACATCTTTGCCGAATTCCGTGACTACTCTGCATTTTCCGGAGATGACATCTTTGCCTGTGCCGCCCTTGATCTCACTGCGCTCCCTCGGTATTTTCAGGCCGCCTAATAGTTCAGGGCATACGGGTATCGCCTTATTTTCTAATACAAGTTTTTTTACAGGCTCCGAGGCCTCAATTTTACCGTTGTAGAAACCGTTATTGCCGCTCAGGCAGCCGCTTACTAAGATCATCTTATCCCTACGCTGTTTACTAAAGAGCCGATTCCCTGGATCCGCACTTCCACCTTGTCTCCGACTGAAATGGGCCCGACACCCGGAGGGGTTCCGGTGGCTATTATGTCCTCAGGCTCAAGAGTCATTACGCTTGATATGAATTCTACCAGCCTCTTGCAGTCAAAGATCATGTTGGAGGTAGAAGAGGATTGCCTTACTTCTTCATTGATCAGTAATTCGATCTTAAGGGATGAGGTATCGAGGTCTGTTTCTATATGAGGGCCTATCGGACAGAAGGTATCAAAAGATTTAGCCCTTGTCCATTGTCCGTCTTTTTTTTGAAGATCCCGCGCCGTTACGTCATTTAAGCACGTATATCCAAGGATAAAATCTTCGGCGTTACCCGCGGATATATTGCGAGCTTTCTTTTTTATGACAATGGCGAGCTCGGCTTCATAGTCCACCCTTTTAGCTTGCGGCGGATAATATATTATTTCAGATGGGCCGATGATAGAAGAAGGCGGCTTTATGAACAATAGCGGCTCTATGGGGACGCCCATATTAAGTTCTTTGGCATGGTCTATATAGTTGAGGCCTACAGCCACTATTTTTGTCGGTGATGCGGGAGGCAATATCCTTACGTCGCTTAATTCAAATCCTGCCACAATGCCGTTTTCGATTATTCCGCGGCAGGGAACGCCATCTTTTTCGTATCTAATATATTTCATGGCTAAAACAGCTTATGATCGGACATTATGCTTAAAGGAAGGCGGACGGAGCTCGATCGTTCTATTGTGAAGGGCTGTCAGTGTTCTCTGTCGGTTCCTTATCTTGAGGCTGGGCCGCTGTGTCTGTATCGGCTGCGGCATCCTGTTCTGTAGATTGTTTTTCCTGCGCGGCCTTTTCAGCCGCTGCTTTTTCCGCGGCGGCCTTTTCAGCCGCTGCTTTTTCCTCAGCCGCTTTTTTTGCCGCTGCTTCCTTTTCTTCGGCTTCCTTTGCGGCACTTTCGGCCTCAAATTTCTTCCAGCATCTCTTGGTGCAGAAATATTTACCGTTCCTATAAAACCAGTGCTTGTATCTGAATTGTTTATTACAGGCTACGCAATTAGTGGGCCGCACCTTTTCCGGCTTCGGCTCGGGCTTTGCCGCGGCATCTTTTTTTTCAGCGGCCTTAGGCTCATCTTCTTTTTTTGGCTGTACTTCCGCCGCCTTCTGCTCCTCTTTTTTTTCGTCCTTGTTTTCTTCCGGTTCATTCTTTATTTCTTCAGCCATTTTTATCCCTCATATTGTTCGCGTTCAGGTAGATTCGTATTATTTATAGGTATGTCATTATATATGAGATCGGACGTAAAGGCAAGAAAAAAAATACGGAACAGCTATTCACTGTCCCGTATTTTAGTTCTATCTTAAATATTAGATATTATTCTTCAGAGAATACGAACTCAGGTTCCAGTACTGGACCGTAGTCTTCGGGTATCGGGAACGGGAATGTTACAACCTCGTAGATACCAGCACCTGTCCTTACGATCGTCATGCCTACTCCTTTTGCCAGACCGATTGTCAGCCCTGCAAGAGGATTATCCTCTACGCTCACGTCGTAAATATTCTTAGGAAGTTCAACCCAGCCGGTGAGGATGTTAGCAAGACCTCTGCCCAGTTTCTTAGCGGGATCCTGTGCGTAGCTCGCTGATGCTACCGCTAATACCATGACCATCACTAGTGCGACTATTAAACCTTTAAATTTCATTATGAATCACCTCCCTCCTTTTTCAGAATTGTACTATATATAAACCAATTTTGCAAGAAGTATATCACATGGATTATGCTTTGTCAAGAGTGCGGCAGGCATTATTTTTCTGATCAGCAGGCGTAGATATTTAACCTCACTCTACAGGGCTCAAGAAGGGCTAACTTACCCCTTTACAAAGACTTTTATTAGTGATATACTTTTTAAAAGAAACAAAGGTGGGGTATGTATTTAGATTACTACAAACTCAGGGAAAATCCTTTTAACGTTACCAGCGATCCCAGCTTTCTCTATATGAGCCGGCGGCATAAGGAGGCCTTTACCCACCTTCTGTACGGCATTAGAGAGAGAAAGGGTTTTATCGAGATCACAGGAGAGATCGGCACGGGTAAAACAACTTTGTGCAGGGCGCTCCTGAATCAGCTGGACCAGCATACCAAGGCCGCCTTTATTTTTAATTCCGACCTCTCACAGATACAACTGCTTCAGACCATCGCGGATGACCTCGGGATACAGATTGAGAGAAAAACAAAAATAGGGCTTTTTAACGGGCTCAATAGCTACCTTATCGAACAGCTTAGAAAAGGCAATAACGTCGTTCTCATCCTTGATGAAGCGCAGAATCTTAAAGCCCGGACATTGGAACAGATGAGGATGCTTTCTAATCTGGAGACAGAAAAAGAAAAACTGTTTCAGATAATACTTGTGGGGCAGCCGGAATTGAGGGACAAGCTTAATTCCCCGGGCCTCAAGCAGCTGAGACAGCGCATTGGCATCAGGTATCATATATTGCCGCTGGAGAAGGACGATATAGCCGGTTATATTTATCACAGGCTTTATGTTGCGGGTTCGGACGGGAGCGTGAAGTTTACCGAGGAAGCTGTGGAAAGGATCTATGAATATTCGGGCGGCGTGCCAAGGCTCATCAATATTGTTTCGGATAAGGCATTACTTTTAGGTTTTGTGTTGGAGGCTTTTATCATAAGCGCGGATATCGTCGAAAAAAGTATTCACGAAGTCGAAGGAAGGATAATGGTATGAGCATAATAGCAGATGCCCTTAGTAAAGCAAAGAAAGACAGAGATCGGGCGAAGCGTCCTGAGGAAGTGATCGCTTCCGAAAAAATACAGGTGCCTGTTAAGGAAATATTTGAGAGCCAGGCCCGGCTTGCATCCGAACCCTCCTCCGTCGGAGGCCGAGAAGTGATCGCCTCAAGGGTTTCTCCTCCGGCAAGAAAGACACTGGTGATCTCTGTAATTTTTTTATTAGCAGTGTTTGTGTTTTTGGCGGTTTTTAATCAATTCTTTATGCCCTCCTCCGGTGTCGTAAAAGTGACAGCTCGCGATACCTCCGATGAGAGCGCTGTAAGTGTAAGTGAGGTGAGCGGCACTTCCGCAGAGGCCGAAGCGTATTCCGATGTAAAATCGGAGTTCGTGGTAATAGAGAGAAGAGAAGGTATAATAGACAAGATGTCTCAGGCCCTAAAGGGCAATTCGGCGAAAGACGAGTTTTTCGCGAATTTTACGTTGAGTGGGATAGTCTATGATGCCCAGGAATCATGGGCGATAGTAAACAATAAAGTTATGAGGTCCGGAGACGAGCTTGGCGGCGCGAGGATCATTTCAATAGCTCCGGAAAAAGTCGTTTTTCTCTTCAGGAATGAAAAATTAGACCTGGGGGTCAAGTAGGCTTTATTCCAGGTGTAATATGCGTTTTTTTTACGCCTTTGATCCCCGAAAGAGCGCTTCTTACTATTTTTTCTTTTCCCGGCACCACACTTATTTTTAGGTATGCCTTAGCCATTAAAGTACCTCTTTTCCGTATATTTACAGGTCGAGAGTGAACTTGTATATTTGAAAACCGCCCAGATCTATTTTTTCAGCTTCTTCAAATCTCGTCTTTTTGAAAAGGTTTATAGCCTGCGCCATGCGCCCCGTTGTTCTGGAAACTATATGCCTGAAGCTGCGCTCTCTGCAGTGACGGATGGCCTTGTCAAGCAAAAGCCCCCCATACCCCTTTCTTCTGCATGTGGGATCGACGAATAGCCTGCGTATCAATGCAGTATCCTCGGAATCTTCCTTAACGCCAACGGTTCCCAGTATCTTCCCTTCCGCTTCCAAAACGTAAAAACCATCGCGCTTACCGTTGTAAACCTCCCCTATGTCTGCAAGATCACTGTCTTCATACACGCTCTTATCAAAAGGATATTCCCTTGTGAGGATGGAAAGTATGAGGTTTTTTACTCTTATATTGTCTTTTGATTCATATTTTCTTACTTGCATTTTTATCTCCTTCGATTTTTTCCCAGACTTCCCTCAAGCGGTGATCTCCTTTATAGCGTCCATGATGATGTCTTTCGGTATATTCTTGACCACTCTTACTTTGCCGATCCTTACAGGCAGGACAAATCTATTTATTCCTTGCGTAAATTTTTTATCGTGACTTAGGGACTCGAATATTTTTGAGCTTTTGAATCGCCGAGCCTTAGCCGGAAGGCCCGCCCTGGAGAGTAATTTCCTGATTTCACCCACTTCTTTTTCGGAGATCATATTGATTTTCCGGGAAATGCTTGCCGCGGCTAACATTCCTATAGCAACGGCTTCCCCGTGGTTATATGAGCCTTTGTATCCGGATGCGGCTTCTATGGCGTGACCGATAGTGTGACCATAGTTTAGTATCATCCTTATCCCTTTTGTGTCTTTTTCATCAGCATTGACCACGCCTGCCTTTATGGAGCAGCATTTTCTGATCACATATTTCACCTCTTTGCCGCGCATCCTCTTTAGCGATGTGATTTTTTTTGATAGAAAACCAAAAAAACCGCGGCTGCTGATTATGGAATATTTGATTATTTCTGATAGCCCGCACTTGATCTCTCTTGCGGGTAATGTCTTGAGAAGCGATGTGTCGGCTATGACTATTTTAGGCTGGTAGAATGCCCCCATCAGATTCTTAGCTACGGGCAGATCTATGGCGACTTTACCCCCGATCGCCGAGTCCACCTGGGCGACTAAGGTTGTGGGTATCTGCACAAGCGGCACCCCCCTGCGATAAACTGCCGCTACGAACCCGGCTAGGTCTCCTATGACTCCTCCGCCAAAGGCGATAATAAACGGCTTTTTCCCCTTATCCGCCATAGCTATTTTACCGATAAGGTCATCCATCACTGTGTAGGATTTACTTGATTCAGAATCAGGAACGGTAAAGAGTGAATAGCTTATACCCGATTTAGCGAGGGATTTTTCCAGTATGCTTCCGTAGAGGCGCTTGATCTTGGAGTTGGTTATTATTATAGCATTTTGCCCTATAGAAAGACGTAAAATATATTTTCCGGTTTTAGACAAAATAGAACTGCCTATCTTTATACAGTAAGTCCTTTTGCCGAGTCTTACTTTAATGTCACGCATGTTCGGATTTTTCGTATTTGATGGCGTCTATTAAAAGCTCTTCCGGAAAGCCTATATTTATAACTTCGGTTTCTCCGGTGTGATCATCGCCTCTTTCTTTGTAGAATCCCTTTTTGGGCAAAGCAAAACTCACTGTCCATTTTGCTTTTATAGCCACGGGATTTACTTCTCCCGTGGTTGCATTTAATCCCGAGGGCACGTCCACGGAGATGATCGGGATGCCCGATGAGTTTAGCAACTTGATAAGATCCTTAAGGGCGCCTCTTACAGATCCCGAGAACCCCGTTCCGAGCAAGGCATCAATTATCAAAGAAAAATTAAGATCTTCCCTTAAGGTCTCTACGTCTTTACGGGATATTATTTCTTTTACTTGCGCTCCGAGTGAGAGGTATTTTCTTAGATTAACGGCTGCCTCGCCTTTAAGATCATCCTGTTTGCAAAATAAATAGACCTCTACGCTCAGGCCGGCATTTTTTAATTTGCGCCCTGCCACAAGACCGTCACCGCCGTTATTACCCTTACCGCAAAAAACCGCGACCCGGTTACCCTTTAAGCTTTTCAGGACTGCCGCGGCTTTTTCCGCTACACCACTGCCGGCATTTTCCATGAGATCAAGGCTTGCTATGCCTGTTTCGGCAGCCTTAGCGTCAAGCCTTCTCATGGTGTCAGCGCTTACCGGGATCACCTGATCGTACATCCCGGATTTGTAGGCTTTTCGGGCTTCAATATTACGATCCCGTTACCGTCCTGGGCTACGAGCAGCATTCCGTTTGATCGAACGCCTCTTATGGTGGCCGGTTCAAGATTGTTGATCATCACGATGTCTTTTCCCATGAGATCATCTTTTGAGTAAAATTTTTTTATGCCGGCGACGATCTCCTTCTTTTCGTCTCCCGTGTCCACTTCTACTATAAGAAGTCTATCTGCATCGGGATGGTCGCGCACATCAGTCACTTTTGCCGTTCTGATGTCCAGTTTTTTGAAATCCTCCAGAGTTACCATTTATTTCTTCTCCGGTTTTTTCGCCCCTTTAGCTTCGTCCTTTGTGGCTCCTTTTCCGGGGGCGCCTTTTGCGGGAGCGGCTTTGCCTTTGACTTCGGCTGCCGGTGCCGCGCCTCCTACTGCGGCACCTTCCTCCGCCGCGCCTTCTACTGCAGCGTCTTCCGCTTTTTCCTTCTTGACCTTCACTTTCAGGAGCTTCATCTTGGGCAATCCGAATATTGATTTGCCCTCTTCCCACTTGTCTTTTTCTACAAGGAATTTCAGCCTTTCAAACCGCTTCCATACGGAACGATGAGCCTTTCCCTTTTCCCCAGATTTTAAGCTCGGATGTTGTGACATCTTACCTCCTTGACCCTTCTCTATTTTATTCTATTTTTCGTACATAGCAGGTGGGGTACTTTTCCTTTAGTCCGTCGAGTATCACCTTCGACTCTTCTTTGTTAGCGTACCTCCCCACACAGACTTGAAACCATTCCTTAGTAGGTATTATAAAAACTTCATGTCCTTTGCGCTCTAACAGCTTCGTCTCTTTTTTTGCGCTCATCTCCCTTTTAAACGCTACCACCTGTATCGTGTAAGACTTGACAGGAAGGGGTTGGACTTTTACCTCTTCTCTTTCGCTGGCAGGCCCAACGGCGCTTACTTTATCACTCTCGCTTGTCTCGGAAATAAATATTTCTTTCGCTTTTGGATTCTCCGGAGCCGGCGCATTTATACTTGCGTGGAATGCCTCAGCGGTAAGCGGAGTATGCCCCCTCAGAGCGACTCTTTTTCCCTTCTCAACGCCCAGCGAGAAAAATACCACCATCAACATTATGGCTACTATGAACATCACAACAAAATTTTCATATGAAAGATTCAAGGTGATCTTTTTTCTGAATGCGATTTCATGCCGGAACATGCTGCCCGGCTTCTTTGAACTTTGCGTCTCAAATTCCGCAAAAAGTTCATTTTGCCTTTCCTGCGGATTGCTTTTTTGATCCTCTTCAATGCTCATAAATATACCTTTTTACTGTAATATTTACACAAATTATATCAATAATAGAATGATAAGTCAATGATTGTTTTTCTCATATGTAGGCTGAAATGCGATATTTTGCGGAAATGGCGGATTACCGGTCCATTTTTTTCGTAATGCT
>JADHVZ010000026.1 GCA_016783745.1 Candidatus Omnitrophota bacterium
ATTTTTTGATATATCTGATAACCCCATTTGACCTTCCCTGGCACTTAAGCACATCATTAAAACGCCTTTTTTTACACCTCTGGCCGTCTTTTATCTTCCTTATTTTTTTGACAGCGCGTAATCCGGAAGAATTGATAAAACGATAAGCCTAGAACGAAAGCCACATGCGGCGGTCAAGTGAGCGGTAGCCTATGGCTTCCGCAATAGAATCGGCATCTATTAAGTCTCCTCCGTCCATATCCGCTATTGTCCGGCCTAGTTTTAATATCTTGTCATAAGCCCTCCCGCTGAAATTTAATTCCAGAATGGCAAGCTTGAAGATCTCTTTGGCCTCATCAGTGAGAATGCAATGATCCTGTATTTGTCTCGGATTAAGAAGCGCGTTACAGATATGATCTTTATTGTAACGTTTCTTTTGTGTCTCTCTAGCTTGTACTACCCTTGATCTTATTTTCCTAGAGGATTCCGAGTGATTGTCTTCCGAAAGCTCGTTGTAATTAAGAGGAGGCACTTCGAGGTGCATATCGATCCTGTCTAAAAGGGGCCCTGATATCTTTCCTAGATACCTCTGAATCATAGGGACCGTACAGTTACATTCTTTTTTTGGATGAGTGAAATTGCCGCACGGGCATGGGTTCATAGCCGCTACAAGCATGAATCTGGCAGGATACTTGATGCTGCCAAGACTCCTGGATACTGTAATCGTACCGTCTTCAAGCGGCTGCCGAAGCATCTCAAGTATATTTCTATGGAATTCCGTCAGCTCATCGAGAAAAAGTACACCATTATGGGCGAGTGAGATCTCTCCCGGCCCCGGCGGCCTGCCGCCTCCGATCAGTCCGCTATATGAGATAGAGTGATGAGGGCAACGGAAGGGCCTCTGGCACACTAAAAAACCCTTATTTGGAGTGATCCCGGCTATACTGTGGATCTTCGTGCTTTCGATCGCCTCTTCGAATGACATCCGGGGAAGTATAGTCATCATTCTTTTCGCAAGCATTGTCTTACCTGAACCCGGAGAGCCTATCAATAGTACGTTGTGACCGCCTGCCGCGGCTATTTCAAGGCCTCTTTTAATATGCGCATGGCCTTTCACATCGCTAAGGTCAAGGGTATCATCTGGTTCCCTGTCCATTATACCGGATATATCAATATTAGGACTATTTATCTGGATCTCACCATTTAATATGCTGACCGTCTCTCTCAGGTTTCTAACGGGCAGGACTGTCATGTTTTTGACAAGTGAAGCCTCCCACCGGTTTCTATACGGGATCAGACATTTATTTAAGCCTTTGCTATGCATGTTAATTACTCTGGATAGGATCCCGCTCAACGACTTGACAGATCCATCAAGAGACAGTTCTCCGCACACAAATATATCGGCTAGTTTATCGGCATCAAGCTGGCCTGTAGCGGCAAGAATTCCTAAAGCGATTGGAAGGTCAAAGGACGGACCCTCTTTGCGAATACCTGCTGGTGCCAGGTTGACCGTAATCCTGGTAGAAGGGAATTTAAATCCTGAATTTGTGAGAGCGTTTTTAACCCTTTTAATGCTTTCCCTTACCGCCGCATCGGGTAGTCCTACTATAGATAAGGTGGGAAGGCCTGAATTCGCGATATCGACCTCCACGGTAACTTCCTTTGCGTCTATGCCGTGAAGAACGCTTGATCTTACTTTGGCAAGCATATCTATTCCTCCGCGTAAAAAGCGTGTTTGATCAATTTTATTGTCTTCTCACCGACACCGTTCCGCCCGCATATCGCTATTACGTCGAACCGCGCCTTCATATGGTAAAGCTTATTATTTTTTATATACAATTGGGCGAGCTTTGTAAGTTTATATCTTTTTTTGCGGTCAATATACTCTTCGGGCTCGCCGAAAATACCCGATATCCTTGTTTTGACCTCGACAAAAACGAGGACGCCGCCGTCATCAGCTACAATATCAAGCTCGCCGAGAGGAGAGGAGTGATTTCTGGCAAGAATAGTGTATCCGAGACCCACTAAATACCTAACGGCTATGGCTTCACCCGCTTTGCCGAGATCTTTTTTGTTGTAATAGCGGTGAATATCGAAGATATCACCCATTGAACGCTTCTATGATGGTTTGGCTCAAGGCATCCCGTATTTCTTGAGTCATGGGCTGGATTGATTCATACCACTTACCGTCCTTACCTTGTTTAGCCGGCATTCTGACAAACAGCCCGTTTCGGCCCTCAACGACCCTTATACCTTTTATAAGGATAGAACCGGATACGATGACGTCGCAGAACGCCTTTAAAGCGCTATCGCCCTCAAAGCGATAGATATTGGCTATTGCGATCTCAGGCATGTATATCACCTCCTTTCACCTATATATACGTATGAAACGCCAAAACCTTACAAGAAATTTTAAAATTTTTTGTGTTTTCAGGACAACTTGGAAGAATGAGACAAATTTCCGACGAGAGCTAGAAGTTATAACATCCCTGGTTATTGGTTGTTCATATATCGTTAATCGTATTTCGCTTTAATTGCCCTGGTTCGGTTTACGGTTCATGGTTTACGGAACAACCCCCGAATTTTAAAACCGTACACCGTTAACCGTACACCGTAAACCGGAGAAACGATAAACGATCAACGATATACGATAAACGAATTACAAGCGTCTCTCGAGAAATAACAAACGATTCGAGAGCACATACACTATGTGTACAGTCTAGCAAATATCAACACGAGCCAAAATAGCGCTATTATTGCTTGAAAACTCTCGTCGGAAAATGTATAATGGATGAGTTATGGATATACCCGGCAATAAGGAACTGGTAAAACGCTGCGTAAGCGGCGATCATGAGGCGTGGAGCGAATTCGTTGACAGATACTCCGGGCTCATCTACTGGGCGATCAGGAGGAAGCTATACAAGTACGATAACGCGTACATGGTAAGCGATATCGAGGAAATATACCAGCGAGTTTTTTCTTCTATATGGGAACGAAAAAGCCTCGAGAGCGTTTCCGAAAGAGACAATATCTCACCCTGGCTTGCAATATTAGCTTCTAATATTACCATAGATTTCATAAAAAGAAGGAATTTCGAAGAAAACCTGCTGGTCCGCGATCATGAGGTGGCCGACCGTTGCCAATTCGATGATCACGACAATGAGCAGATACGCCTATTGGGTGAAGCGATGAAACTGCTTAATGGCAGGGAAAAGGCCTGTTTCAGGCTATCCTACGGGTCAGGGAAGAAACATCATGAGATAGCGAAGATCTTTAACATATCAGTGACTTCAGTTTCCGTGATGATATCAAGAGCCAGAAAGAAGATCAAGAGATATATAGAGCAAAAAAATAAAAAAAGTATGTAAGAAAACAGCGTTTCATTCGTATATATAGGTGGAGGGGGTATGCAGGAGGAAAAAATGGATGATCTACTTTCAGGATACTATTCAAGGAGAAAAGACGCGCCGGAAAGAAGCGCGGAGTGTCTTTCCGTAGATGAACTGGAAAGATATGTTTCAGGCCTGCTGGATCCGGAGGCGCTTTACAGGGTAGGCGGCCATGTGAAGAACTGCGCTTTTTGCAGCGAACTTATCGAGGGGGCGCTTCTTTACTCAGCCCATGAAAAGCATATAGCGCTTGATAAGGTGCCTGATAAAATCAGGACAAGAGCTAAATCTTTAAATCCGTCTTACAGATCAAAGGAGCATAAGACAATGAACTTCTTAAAAGGGAATATCTGGCTCATGCTGTCCATGAGCTCGATCGCGGCCTCTTTCTTCATGCCACAGTATTTCTTTCAGTTTCTGATATTGGCTGTCATCTTCGGACTCAAGTGGGTATTCAACAGAGAAAGCACGCGAGCGCTTATAATGGTCTACAACGCGTGGAAAAAGCACGATCAAGACAGCGACAAGGAACTGGATCGGATATTTAAGAGTAGGTTTTGATGGGGTAGGTATTTTATATTGAGGTTACGAGACGTTACGAGAGGTTACGGGAGGTTACGAGAAGTTACGAAAGGTTACAAGATCCCGGGTTGTTGGTTGTTCATATATCGTTAATCGTATTTCGCTTTAATTGCCCTGGTTCGGTTTACGGTTCATGGTTTACGGTTTACGGAACAACCCCCGGATTTTAAAACCGTACACCGTTAACCGTACACCGTAAACCGGAGAAACGATAATCGATCAACGATATACGATAAACGAATTACGAGCGTCTCTCGAGAAATAACAAACAATTCGAGAGCACATGCAATGTATACTATAAATTAAATAAACCGGAGGTCACATGACGCAAATAATTCTATATATCATATTGGGATTGATCGCAGGGATAGCGAGCGGTTTTTTCGGCATCGGAGGCGCAATAATACTTGTACCGGTGCTGGTTCTCGCATTCGGGTTAAGTCAGCATCAGGCGCAGGGCACGACATTAGCCTTGATGCTCCCGCCCATCGGATTACTCGCGGCCGTGAAGTATTATGCAGAGGGTAACGTTAACCTTAAAATAGCCGCATTCATTTGCCTGGGATTCTTCTTGGGCGGTTATCTGGGCGCCGGCCTTGTTCATCATGTTCCGGATGCGGTTTTGAGGCGCGCTTTTGGTTTTTTGCTGTTGATCGTCTCGCTCCGTCTAATTTTAGGGAAGTGATTCTATGCATTCGCTTGAAAAATTAAAAAAACTTAATAAGAAAGCGATAGTAGTGATCTCACACCCTGATGACGAATCACTCTTCATGGGCGGCACCATAGCTGAATTTAAGAAATGGAAGTGGGTGTTACTTTGCGTTACTGATTGTGATGAGCGATACAACAAAAGGCGCCGCCAGGAGTTGCTAATGGCCTGCGGTATCTACAAAAAGGGAGGCAGTAAAGTAAGGCCCGTATTTCTGGAGGTCAGAAAGAAAAATGGCAAGTTTTCCAGGCCGGAGATCTTTAAGCGGATCAAGGGTTTTATCGCGGAATCAGGCCCGTTTGATATTTTGTTTACGCATGGAAGTGAGGGGGATTATGGCCATAAGACCCATAAGCTGGTCTATAGCGCAGTCAAAATGCTTAAAAATCAGAAAATATATAATTTTAGCGCGCCAAGTCCAAGGGGATGTCCACAATCCATAAGGCTGTCTCCCGGGACCCGCCGGATCAAGAGGCAAGCCATTAATGTCTACTTAAAAGGATCGCAAAAAACAAATCTCTCCCGGCTAAAAAAGCTGGTACGGTACGCTATCCATGCACCAATAGAGTCATTTCATAGGTATAATTAGTGCCTTATTAGGAAAATAAATTGACAAAAGTTAGCTCACGTGATATTCTACTATATATATGAAAATCATTGCTATATTATGTCTTATGTTGTTTTTTATTTCGCCCGCTTTAGCCGACTACAATCCTGCCTCGGGAGAAGATGAGATGATCATTATAAGTGAAGCAAAAGAAGTTCGTATGGGCCTATCTCTGTCTGAGAGTGTCGAAAAAAAGTTCGGGCTTACAAAGGATTCAGGCGTTCAGGAACGCGTAGAGCGCGTCGGACAAAGGATCGCCGATGTCTGTGACAGATCAGAGCTTACCTATTCTTTCAGAGTCCTCGAGGGCGAGGATATTCCGGAGGAAGCCCGCCATAACGCTTTCGCGCTGCCCGGCGGGTTTGTTTATATTTTTAAAGACATGGTCGATGATACAGAGTCAGATGATGAGCTGGCGTCAATTCTGGCTCATGAGGTCGGGCATATAGCGGCCAAACACAGCGTTAAGAAGGCCCAAAACTCTATAGGCATGGCAGGGCTTTCCCTTGTCAATGTCCTTAGCGCCAGCGATCCGCAGTCAAAAAGAAAGGCTTCCATCGCCATAACAGAGCTGATGATGGCCTATAACAGAAAAGCCGAATTTGAAGCCGATAAACTTTCTGTTGTATATCTTAAGAAAGCAAAATTTGATCCCAGAGGCGCCGTAACCTTTATTGACAGGATGCTCGATAAACAGCTTAAGGGAAAGGAGTACAGGTATCACTATTTCAAGACACATCCTTATTTATCCGAAAGAATGGCCATGCTTAATAAGGAAATAGACGGCAAGTTCGCGTTTGATGATTATATTAACGCTCCGAAAGAGGAAGAAGGGGCTTATTGGTGAAGAGATGGGTGAAAGAAAAAAAATTGTCCTGGATAAAAAATCAATTTTTAAGGGTAAGATTCTTTTAGATGTGCATCTGGATAAGGTCATGCTCCCTAACGGGACTGAAGTGCGCTTAGAATGCATAAAGCATCCCGGCGCTTCTGCGGTGGTGCCTTTTTTGAACAGAAATGAGATCGTGCTTATCAGGCAATACCGGCCGGTGGTGGATCGATATATCTGGGAGATACCGGCAGGCACGCTTGATAAGGGAGAAAGCCCGCTTAAATGCGCCAAGAGAGAGATAGAGGAAGAGATCGGCTATAAGGCGGGCTCGATCAAATATCTAGGCCTCATTTATACCACACCGGGCTTTACCAACGAGTGCATTCATTTGTATAAGGCGGGCCGGCTTAGCAGGGTAACATTAAAACCGGATGCCGATGAGATCCTGTCGGCCAGGTCCTTTTCGAAAGGCGCGATACGGCGGATGTATAAAAATAGAAAGATAATTGATGCCAAGACCATAGCCGGCTTGAATATGTGCGGAGTAATATGAAATGGTAAGACCGGAACGGGAGATATCAAGCGGGGGAGTGATCATAAAAAAGTACGGGGATAATATAAGGATCCTTTTGATAAAGGACCCCTTCGGAAAATGGACATGGCCGAAAGGTAAGATCGACAAAGGCGAAACAGCGCTTGATGCCGCGATAAGGGAGATAGGGGAAGAGACCGGCTTAAATAATATCGAGCACATCTCAAGGGTAGGTCAGGTCAATTATTATTACAGAAGGCATAGGCTTATTTATAAAACGGTACATCTTTACCTTTTCAAGTTTTTCGGAAAAGAAACGCTTTCTATCAAGAAAGATGAAATTGATGACGGCAAATGGTTTTCCGATAAAGAGGCCTTGTCTATCGTGGAATATGACGGAGCAAAAAAGCTCTTAAGTAAGGCGATCAAGATATATAGAAAACGGGCCGAAAACCGCAATGGAGGCTGATATGAGAACGAAACTGCTTGCATTTACGATTGTTTCTCTGATTTTGATACTGACTCCGGCCGTTGTCTCGGCGGGCCAGCCCGGCGATCATGAGAACAGAGACTGGAACGCGGGTGAATTTGACGATGATTCCGATCCCGGCGGCGGAATGAAAGGATGTTCCGGTAATATATGAAAAGGTATTCATTCGCTAAAAGTATCGGGATGTCATGGCACTGGATGATCCAGGTCCTGTTCAGGCCGTTTAATCTCAAGAAATGGATAATGCTTGGGATCATCATTCTTCTGGCAGGGCAACTGGGAGGCAGTTTTAACTTTAGCTGGGGGGCAGGGCAGAAAGATAATAAACTCGATGAGATCCTGAGTGTGTTCTTAAAAAAAGCGCCGTGTATCAACAGGCTGCCTGTTGATACCGCGCCTTCCTTTGGGATATTCGGCATAGGAGATGATAAAAAGGCCTCGACCCGCGAAAAGGCGCCTCCCGTGGATTATAAGCGTAAATTCCGCGATTTCTTTCGTAAAAAAGCGGGGA
Organism: Candidatus Omnitrophota bacterium; assembly: GCA_016783745.1. Taxonomy (GTDB): domain Bacteria; phylum Omnitrophota; class Gorgyraeia; order JAHIPI01; family JAHIPI01; genus BS750m-G14. The sequence goes on from JADHVZ010000026.1 coordinate 7,632, forward strand.
AGTTCACCATTACAGCGGCGATAGGAGTGCCGTATCTTTTATTCGTGATGTTTTTGATCATCCTGTGGGTATGGGTTAAATCCGGATTTTCGTTTGTTTTTATTGATTCCGTAATTAAAAATGACGCCTCACTTAACGCACCTTTTCATAAATATCTTCCTCAGTCCAATTCTTTTTTCAGGTGGAGCCTGTGTTATAGCTTCATAGTCCTGTTTACTTTGGGAGCCATAACATATGCTCCCATCAGGCAGCTCATCCAGGAAGGCGCGTTGACCAGGACGCCTGTCGACGTTGCCTTGATACTTTCGATAGTAGCTCTTTATATTCCCATATTGGTGGTTTGTGTAGTCATTTTCGGGCTGATCACTATGTTTATATGGGATTTTGTACTTCCCATAATGTACAAAAAACGCTGCGGCATATTACAGGCATTAAGTATATTTGCGAAACTTTTCACCAGAAATATAGGCCAGATGCTGCTTTATCTTCTCGTCAAGCTTGGCGTGGCTATATTGGCCCTGGCAGCCGGTATTGTCCTTACGATCCTGGCCCTGATATTCGTAATAGTCATAGGCGGAGTCTTGGTCCTGACGGGCTTGTTTTTGATATCCATTATACCTGAATTATTTAAAGTGATCATGGTGGTCATATTACTCATAATCGGTGTACCCTTATTAGTTTTTCTGGGATTTCTGTTCAATTTATTTTATTTGCCAATACTGATTTTCTTTAGAGTATTTCCGGTGCATGTGCTCGGCAGCCTGGATGAAGATCTGGATATATTCGCTCCAAAGTCAGCCGATGAACTGATCCGCGCGGAAGATGACGAAAAATACAATAAATCTATGAGAATGGTATGGTTCGCGGTTTTGGCTCCGGGGATAACCGCGATGGTGGGGGTAATATTAGTGATCGCGGTGCCGAGGCTCTTAGGTATCAAGATAAAGGGGCTGAGTAATATACCGCTGATAGACAATAGGAGAAAAACTGGTATTAAAGGCTTGGCAGAGGATATACCAAAACTGATAGAAATTCCTAAGATAATACCTAAGCTTCAGGGTGATATCGTTATAGTGCATTTGACAAATGGGAGTTCTTTTGAGGCGGTGATCGAAAGTGAAACAGAAGATAATATCGCCTTCAAAATAGAAGGCGGGACAGTCGTATATCCAAAAAATGAAGTATCAAGCATTGAAGACAAGGAGGAAAAATGAGATTTATAGCGTTATTTACGGTTTTACTCGCATTGAGCGCTCAGGCGTGGGCCTTCTCAGCTTCCTACGACCAGGCCGTCAGCGTAACCGGAATATCCAAACCGCAGATCTCATCAGTGATAATAAAAGACGATAAGATGAAAATGGATGCTGACTCACCCAAGGGAAGGGTGGTGAGCATAATGGACGGCAAGACGATTTATTCGTATATCCCGGCAGAGAATAAGGCGGTAAAGTTTGTCGTGCAGAGCACGCCAAAAATAGACACATTATCCCGGTACGGGCATTATCTCAGGGAAATCGGCGCCGTAGTAATAGGATCTGAAAGAATAGGGGAATATGATTGCGATATATATGAATTCAAGGATCCAAAAAATGACACAAAGACAAAGGCCTGGCTTTGGAAAGAAAAAGACTTTCCCATAAAGGTGGAAAACAATGTGCCGGACGGCATTGTCACCACTATTATAAAAAATTTAAAAATAGGCATACATATTGACGACTCCGAGTTTATGCTACCCGAAGGAGTGAAGATCACCGAAATGCCGGTAAGGTAAAAAAGGCAAGCGAAGCATGAAGTCCCTGACCGAATATCTCGCCTTTAACATCAAAACAAGGCGGGATTATATCAACATGACCTCAAAGGTAGAGGAGCTTGTAGAAAAAAGCGGAGTCAAGGAAGGCCTTTGCCTTGTCAACGCTATGCATATCACTGCCAGTGTATATATCAATGACGCAGAATCCGGACTGATAAAGGATTTTGATGACTGGCTGGAGAGGCTTGCTCCGCACGCGCCGACTTCTCAGTACAGGCATAACAGGACTATGGAGGATAACGCGGATGCGCATCTCAAGCGCCAGATAATGGGCAGGAGCGTCACAGTGGCGATAACCGGCGGCAGGCTTGATCTTGGCCCGTGGGAGCAGATTTATTATGGGGAATTTGACGGAAGACGGAAGAAGCGAGTGCTGGTGAAGATAATAGGTGAATAAAGGAGGCGGCGGATGGCAAAAATAAAGATAGAGAAGCCTGATCAGGGAAAATTGGATTCGCTGGGCGTGAAAAGCTGGAACCCGTGGGAATGCGGCGTAAGTACTTTTGACTGGGAATACGACTCGGACGAGGTCTGCTATATACTTGAAGGCAAAGTCAAGGTGAAGACTCAAGAGGAGGAAGTAGAGATAAACAGGGGAGACCTTGTAACGTTTCCAAGCGGCCTGAAATGCACATGGAACGTATTACAAAAGATAAGAAAGGTCTATACTTTTGATAAATAGCGATGAGTAGATTATTTAAGAAGATAAAGAAAGAAAGGAAGGACGGCGGCAATAAGCGCAGGATCATCTTTAAGCGTTCCTGGTTTGCCGTATTCATAGCCTTTGCCATCGTGTCCATATATGTCTATTTGATAGTGTTCGTACCCGCTGTTAAAAGGGCCGGTTTAAGATTCGAAGATTATCTATTCTCATTGAGGCATAAATACTATGAACGCGTGGATGAGGAAAATCTGATCCCGGAAGATATCGTCCTCGTCACGATAGACGAAGAATCTTATGCCAGGCTCAAGAGGAGATGGCCCTGGAACAGGGGCGTCTTCGCGGACTTTATCGATAAAATAAGAAAATACGGGCCTAAGACCATAGCTTTGGATATTGCGCTGCATAGCCCGACGGTTAAGGACCCGCAGGCGGACGCGAAGCTGGCGGAAGCAATAAGGGGATCCGGCAATGTTGTATTGGCCTCGGTTCGCGGAAGAGAGAAGGTGTCTCCGGAGCCGTATGATATCTTTAAGTTCGTAAAGGCCAGCGCGGGCTACGGTATCATAGGTTACTTGAGAGACCAGGATAACGTAATAAGGCGCTTTAAGCCTTTCACCCTTGTTCTCTCACCCCAGGAGGAGGGAGATATCTCTTTTGAGATGAAGGCCCTGGCCCACTATCTCGATATTTCTTATGATGAGATCTACAGGGCAGGCAGGAGGATAATCATAGATTCCGAAGGCGGAAAGATAACTATTCCGACGGATAAAGAAGGTAATATACTTATAAATTATATATCCGATGCAAAATTTATAAATACGGTTCCCATATGGAGAGTCATGGACGGGAGTTTGCCGAAAGATATTTTCATTGATAAGCTTGTTGTAGTGACTCAGGCGGGTGAGACGTTCCAGGATTCATATCCCACGCCCTTAGGATACAGATCCAGCGGGTTGATAGTGGCGAATGTCCTGAACTCCATTATTAAATCGTCTCATATCAGAAGGGAATCTGCGCTGATAACCATCCCTGTCATTTTATTGGTCTATATCCTGTCCTTTGTTTTCTTCAGCCGTGCGGCGCCTCTTAAAGGGTTTTTTATGCTTATTGCCATTGGCGGTATTTACCTGACGGCTTCTTTTATGCTTTTTTTAAGAGGGGTGATCTGGCCGACGTTTCATATAATGGTTTTATTGCCGGTACTTTTTCTGGGCTTGACATTTCATAAATACGGATATGTGGTTTACGAACGCGCAGAGATAAAACGCCTCGCCATAACGGATTCGCTTACAAACCTTTATACGCACAGATATTTCCGTTTTCTGCTTGATCATATAGTCAAAAAATCCCTGGCGTTCGGCAGTAAGTGCTCCCTTATCGTCATCAAGCTGATTAATCTTGACAGTATCGTCAAGGAGCTGAGCTTCCATAAGGGCCAGATGGTCCAGAGAGACATAGCCGCGCTGATCAGAGTAAAATTGCCCAGTGATACTTCAGGGGCATATCTTGGAATGGGCGAGTTATGCATGCTTCTGCCAAAGATCGGCCTATATGAAGCTCTCGGGATCGCCGGAAGCCTGAGAAAGCGAATATCTCAGGAGAGTTTTGATATTAAAGATAGCATGCTCAAGCCGATAGTTGCCGTGGGAGTATCCGAACTCAATTCCGGAGGCTTCCCAAAAACAGGCATCGAACTCATGAGGGCCGCAAGAACCGCAATGGCAAGGTCCAGGGAGTTCGGTCATAATAAAGTCTGCAGGTTTAATCCCAAGATAGATAGCTCCGTGTTTGAGCCGGATATCATGGAAAGGGAGATAAGGCAGCGGTTGGATGATGAATTCAGTTTTTTAGTAATAGATCTGGAGGAGAGAAATAAGGAACTTGAGAATCTCCTTCACCAGCTTAGCGTGACGCAGAGGGATCTTGAGCATGCGCATTTTGAGACTTTGCGCTCTCTGATAGTGGCGCTGGAAGAAAAGGACCCTTGCACCGCGGGTCATTCGGAAAGGGTGGGGGCTTATGCGGAAAGGATAGGCAGGAAGCTTAAGATACCGGAAGAGGAGCTCAGGTTATTAAGGCAGGCCGCTGTCCTGCATGATATCGGGAAGGTAGGAATATCGCAGGGCATTTTAAGAAAAGAGGGTACCCTGAGCCGCTCTGAAAGGACTATTATAGAATTACATCCGGAGTTCAGCGTCAGGATATTAAATACAAGCAAATATTTTAGCAGGATGCTGCACGCCATAAGAGACCATCATGAGCGCCTTGACGGTTCCGGCTATCCGCGCGGGCTGAAGAGGGACCAGATCTCCATTGAGGCGCAAATAATAGCAGTCTGCGACGCCTATGACGCGATGACGGCCGACAGGCCGTATAGAAAGGCCCTCTCACCCGCAAAGGCTATGGAAGAATTAAGCGTCCACCAGGAGAAGTATAATAACAGGGTAGTCTTGGCCCTTAAGCAGATACTTAAGGATGATTCAAAACTCAGCTAGCCCTGTTTTCACCCCTGCCTTCCAATTTTTGAATAATCAAAAAATATTGACATTTTACTTTACATCATGTATAATTGAGGTAGTGAATAGTTAACTACCTCAAATATTAAGGAGGTTGATTAAAATAGGCAAATCAGTAAAGGAATTTGCGCGGGAGATGTCCGATCTCATGCCGAGATTATTTAAGGCGTTACACGCGAGACAGTCGAAGTCGATCGCAGGGTGCGGAGATGTGACGATGACGCAGATGGCCATACTCAATCTGTTAAGAAATGTGCCCAAATATAAGATGACCGAGCTTGCGAGGTTGCTTAATGTGACTACAAGCGCCGCTACCGGTATGGTGGACAGGATGGTAAGATCCGGTTTTTTAAAGAGGTCCCGTGAGGCGAAGGACAGAAGGATCATAAATATAAGGATCACTAACAAGGGGGAAAAGGCCATAAACGCCATATTTAATGAGAAACAGAGGATCATGGTTAAGATCTTCAGGCATTTCGACCCAAAGGAGAGAGAGGCGTACCTTAATTCCGTGAAGAAGATATATACTATTCTAACAAAGGGCCAAAAATGAGAAAAGACATATATTCCTACATGATCTTCGTTCTTATGATCTCCCTGACTTTAGCTTTATACGCCGAGGAAGAGCGCGGGGGGCTGGAGACATCTCAAATGTTACCGCTTTCGTTAAGCGATACATTGAAGATAGCGGTTCTAAACAATTTTGAAGTACAGATAGCCAGATACGATAAGGCAATAAGTGACGCGGACTTAGACGACGCGCTTTCGGTGTATGACGCGGTGATGGAAATCGAGGCCGGGTATACACATAGCGAGCTTGAACAGATTACATCATTGACCGGCCAGGTATCAGAGGACTATGAGACCAATGTTAAGATGTCCAAAAAATTTCGTTACGGGACCGGTGTCGACATAGACTATAATTACTTAAGGCATCGTACGGATTCCGCGTTTGCTCAGATCAATCCTTCGGAACAATCCTACGTCCAGTTTACATTCACTCAGCCATTATTAAAAAATATGTTCGGCATAAATGACTGGCGGGATGTAAGGATCACAAGGATCGAGGTGGATAACTTTACGAGCGAGACCCTGGATACAATAGAAAAAACGCTTTTAGGGGTGGAGATCGCGTACTGGGAACTGCTTCTTGTGGGCCAGATGGAAGAGATAAGAAAAGATGCCTGGCAAAAGGCCGATGATTTTAGGGCGGTTGTCGAGAGCAAGGAAGAGTTGGGATCGGCGGAGCTGACAGATCTATACGCCGCCAAAGCCAATCTCAGGGTAAGGTCGGCTGAGTTATTAGCTGTCGGAGCGGATCTCAGGACCGCTGAAAACGACATGAAGTTTTTAATGAACAATAAGGAAGCCGGATCCGATATACGTATAATTCCGGTTGAAAAACTTGAAATCGGCGATACGGATGTACAGCTGGTCCCCGCTTTGACAACAGCCTTTGAGAATCGCAGGGACTATAAGCGGGCGATGAAGGATATAGAGGCAAAGGATATAGAGTTAAAGATCAGGGATAATGAAAGGTGGCCTCAGCTGGATCTCGAAGGCTCATTTATGATGAACGGGATAAGGAGAAGCTGGTGGGGGAGCATCGAAGATCTTACGGAGGAGACTAATACAGAATACTATGCCGGAGCCACGCTCTCAATACCGCTGGACGGCAGGGAGGAAAAAAGCGCTTTCGACAAGGCCACGTACGAGAAAGCGAAAGCCCTGGTCGAGTTAAAAAGGATAGAGAAAGAGATACTATTGGATATCGACAGCAAAGTAAAGAAGGTGAATACGGATAGGCAGCGGATCAGGGAGCTTTCTGAAGCCGTCGAGCTTCAAGAGAAGAAGATGAACGAGGAGGGTAAAAAGTATAAATACGGAAGATCTGACGCGGACAGGGTCACGCGCTTCCAGCAGGATTACATGGATGCGGAACTGGCGCTGAGGCTCGCGACATTAGATTACATAAGATCTCTTGGGGGCCTTTATGTGTCACAGAACATATATTTAGAAGAAAGGAATCTGACGGTACGATGAATCTTGCCAAATTTTCAGTTAAAAATTCATTATTTATAAATTTTCTCTCACTTCTGTTATTAGTGCTGGGGGTCGTGGCTGCCTTTGTAACCAGAAAAGAGGCTTTTCCTAATGTACGTTTTGACTACGCGGCAGTCCAGACTGTTTATCCGGGCGCGTCCAGCGAAGACGTTGAAAAGTATGTGACAACACCTCTTGAAAAGGAGATCCGGGATATAAGCGGGGTGGAGGAGATCTCGTCCTCTTCAAAAGAGAACCTTTCATCGATCAGCGTAAAGATAGATCCGGACGCGGATAAGGATAAGACAGTCGACAATATTCAAAAAGCGGTGGACAGAGTGAGCGATCTACCCGCAGAAGTGGCGGATGACCCGATAGTCACTGACATAAACGCCGAAGAATATCCGGTCATCGAGTACTGCATGGCAGGCCTGCCGGAGCGGGAGCTTCAGATGTACGCGGAAGCCCTTGAGGACCGCTTAAGAGATGTTCCCGGTGTGGCCCGCGTGACCAGAAGAGGCTGGCGCGATACGGAAGTATGGGTGGAGGTGGACTCTGAGAAGATGAGGGAGTTCTATGTCTCACATGAGGAGATCGCCGCTGCGCTGAAGCGTAAGAATGTCAGCATGCCAAGCGGCAAATTTTACGCGCAAGATAAGGAGATACACGTCCGCACGACGGGAGAATTCAAGTCCCTTGAAGAGATCGAGAATGTGATCATAAGGGCGAATGACGCCGGAAACTGGTTAAGGATAAAGGACGTAGCTAAAGTCAAATATGATTTTGAGGATGAGGATACAATAAACAAGACATACGGTAAGCGCTCGATAAATCTTATTGTCATGAAAAGAGAGCGTGATGACGCGATAAAGGTTGTAAGCGAGTCTTCAATAGTGATCCGTGATTTTTTAAAGGAAGCTCCGGAAGGCCTTGTAGTGACCAAGGCAAATGATGTCTCTTATTACATCAAAAGGCGGCTGAACGTCCTTAAAAGAAACGCCGCAATGGGTATTGTGCTGGTCATCCTGTCATTGCTTCTCTTCTTAAGCAGAAGGGTGGCGCTTTTTACGGCCCTGGGAATGATCATAGCGTTTTCATTTTCAATATTTATCATGGGCAGCATCGATATCAGTATAAATCTTATCTCGATGTTCGGTCTTATCGTGGTCCTTGGTATGCTTGTAGACGACGGCATAATCATAGCCGAGAATTGTTATCGTTATATCGAGCAGGGTTATGATCCGAGAGAGGCGGCTGTCATAGGCACTAATGAGGTCGCAAGGCCTGTTACGGCGGCTGTTCTTACGACCATGGTCGCGGCGGCACCGCTTCTTTTTATGAGCGGTATGATGGGCAGGTTTATCCGCTCCATACCTATTGTCGTGATAATAGCCCTTGCGGTTTCTCTATTTGAGGCGATTATAATATTGCCGTCGCATATAGCGGATTTTGTCAAACCGCCAAAGAAGGCCGCGTCGGGAAAGCCTGTCTCAAAAAAGGATACTCGGTGGTTTCAGGCGATACTGGGTTTTTATACCGGAGTGATCAAAGGCGCGATAAAAAACAGGTACTTTGTGATCCTCGGCGTACTCATATTGTTTATCCTGTGCTTAGGCATAGCGTCGAGACTGGGGTTTGAGATGTTCAGTTCAAGGGGCATCGAGCAGTTTTCGGTGACAATAGAAGCGGAGTCCGGAACGCCTCTTTACGCTACCGAGAAATTGCTTAGGCCGGTAGAGGAACTGATAGGAGAGATACCTGAGCATGAATTAGATAATTATGTCACCCAGGTCGGGCAATCAGGAGAAGGCGGGATGACCGGCGGACGCGGCGTTGCGCGCGGAGGCCACCTGGCCATGATCACCGTCTACCTTACGCCCCCGGAAGGCAGAAGCAGGGAGGCCGGCGAGATAATAGAGGAATTGAGGGAGAAGTCCGCCCATATCAAGGACATAAAAGTTACTTATGAAAAACACAGGCACGGCCCTCCTGTGGGAAGGGCGGTCGAATTTAAGATCAGAGGGGAGAAATACTCGACTCTTCTGGAAATAGGGCAAAGGTATAAGGATTTCCTGGGCACGATAGATGGCGTAAAGGATATAGGCGATGATTATGAAAGCGGTAAAAAAGAGATAATGGTAGAGGTCGATGAAGGCAAGGCCATGAGAGCGGGCCTCAGTATAAGCGCCATAGGCTCAAGCGTGAGAAGCGCTTTTAAGGGAACTATCGCCACGACCATAAAACAGGAAAAGGCTGAAGAAGAGATAGATGTAATAGTAAGGCTTCGTCAGGAAGAGAAGGATTCTGATGGCGTCTTTAACAAGATCATGATACCTAATAAGTATGACAAACTTATTCCGCTTAAGAATGTCGCCACTTTCAAAGAATCGGAAGGCATGTATTATATAAACCATATAGAGGGGAAAAAGGCTTTGGTGGTGTTTGCTGATGTTGATAATCAAAAGACAAATTCCAACGAGGTAAACAGAAAGATCCTCAAGCATTTTGAGAATATAGAAAATGAGTATTTGGGCTACACGGCCGAAGCCGGAGGGGAGTTTGAAGAGCAGATGAAATCCATGAGAAGCCTGCTTATAGCTTTCCTTCTGGCGTTCTTTCTAATATTTATGATACTAGCCGCTATGTTCAATTCGATAGTGCTGCCGCTTGTGATCATGGTGGCCATTCCATTCGGCATGATAGGCGTGATAATTTCCCTGCCCCTGCATGGGATGTCTATGTCGTTTTTCTCCGTGCTGGGTATGATATTTTTGACAGGCATAGTCGTAAACGATTCCATAGTCCTGGTAGATTTCATAAATAAATTGAGAAAATCAGGCATAGACAGGAGGCATTCTATAATCCAGGCAGGGCAATTGAGGCTGCGGCCCGTCATACTGACAACATTAACGACAGTTTTAGGGCTGGTGCCTGTCGCCTACGCTATAGGGGGAGGCGACCCCATATTGATCCCCATGGCGCTTGCCATATGTTGGGGCCTTCTTTTCGCTACGATGCTAACGCTTATAGTGATACCTTGCATATATGCCATAATGGATGACATTGCCATAAGATTCCTCCATAGGCCCACTGTAGTCAGGAATAATAAGAGATAAAGGGGACAGACACTTTTTGAGGCTACTTAATGTAGCTACAAAAAGTGTCTGTCCCCTTTATGTCCCATTTTTCCGCCTTCCCATTGTATTTTATCCTATAATATGGTAAAATTATCTCACTAATGGCGAATAAGACCCCCAAAAGCAAAAAAAGGCTCATTCAGGAACTTCATCATATCCCGAGCCTGCATGAGACGATAGTCCGCATGGCCCTTGAAGGCAGGCTTAGCAAGGAGAGGGAGGAGCACGTTCGAATCCACCTTGAGGAATGGGTGACTGATTCCAAGTACATATTGCTGAATCTGGGTATCCATATGACCATGGGGCTGGTCAGATTTACCGCATTTCCTTTTCCTTTGCCTATCGGGTCAACGCTCCGCCCGATATGGGTAATGGCTAACAGGATGTACTGTAATATAATATGGGATATGCGCAGGAAAAGCGTCCATTCAATGACGGTTCTCCTATTTTCCATAATACCTTTTCTGGGATATTTTGCCTATACTATTCCCTTAAGAAAAAAGAGCGAGTACCTGGCATATCTGTATGCCCAGCATATATCCTATATGTTTTATGATAAAAATCTGGAAGAAAAATTAAAAAAGGTACCGCGGTTTATAAAAAAAATAGCCAATGCGTTGCTTGTGCCGGCTGAGATCAGGCCTACTATAAAGTAGGGGGCGGAAGAATGGCGCTTACTTATACGGAAATAGAGCAGCAGAAAAATAGCAGGATCTGGATATTTTTTACAATAGTCCTACTTTTTTATTTTCTTATTGCGGCGGTCCTGGCAAATGCGGCAAAACTGTTTTTTCTAGCCCAGGCCGGAATGATCAAGGGCAAGGCCTCTTTGTTTCTCTCAAGCAGGCAGATGCTTAATGTTTTCCTGATCGTATTGGCTATGGCTATTTTGCACACTCTTTTTTCCGCCCTCAACGCGTCTTCCTTCATCAAAGGTAACCTGAGGGCGCAGAATATAGACACTTCAGATAAATACCACAAACGCTTCAATAACATAGTCAGTGATGTGAATGTGGCGACAGGCAGCAAATATAATATCACCTCTGTTGTCATACCTACAGTCGCCATGAACGCCTTCGCGGTATCCGACTGGAATAAAAACGCCATAGTCGGGGTAACGGAAGGACTTCTCTCCAAACTGAATCGACAGCAGCTTCAGGCTGTAGTCGCCCATGAGGTAGGCCACATCGTCTCCGGCGACTCATTCCAGACTACGATAGGCTGCTCTCTCTTCGGTATCTACGCGGCTATGCTTACGGGTATAAAGCGTGTTTTTGAGGGCGGCAGAGTGAGAGTCTCCGGAAGAGGAAGCGGCGGCGCTATCATATTCTTACTGCTTATATTCATCCTGCTGAGCATAATGCAGTTTTTTTACAGCCTTGTAAGGATGTTTTTGTCCCGGAATAGAGAGCTGAGGGCCGACGCTATTGCGGTCAGGCTGACAAGGGATCCTGTAAGCCTTTCAGAGGCTCTATACGCGATCTCGCGAGGATGGCGCGGGCTCGGCTACATAGACAAGAACCTGGAATCACTTTTTATCATCAACCCGGCCAATAGCGCCGTTGATGAGAAAGAGGGTTTCTGGTCGAATCTCTTATCGACGCACCCGCCTATAAAAAAACGCATTAAGATACTTGCTGATATGGCGCATGCCCACGTAAAAAATATCGAGGAAAAGGTAGTCTCTCAGGAAAAAATAAAAGAAAGTATGCGCGAGATCCCGGCCGAAAAAAAAGAACTCCGCTGGATGATCGCGGGAGAGGAAAAGCAGTGGAGCGGCCCGTTCAATATTGTTCAGATGATGGCGCTCGGCTGGATGCGCCCTGATACCTGGATAAAAGCCATAGACGGAGAGGTTATGCAGCAGGCTAAGGAGGAGCCTCTCTTAAAACCTTTCTTCGAAGGTAAGGTAAAGGGTTTGAAGGTTTCGTCACTTGATTGTCCCGGGTGCGCGCAGGCGCTTATAGACGAGGAGTACGAGGGGACAATGGTGAAGCGCTGTGTGTTTTGCGGAGGCGTCCTGGTGGAGAAGGGAAAGATGCCGCGGATAATAGTGAGACGAGAAAAAGGTTTTGGCGGGAGGGTAGAGAAACTGGCTGAAATGGCTCAGAGAAACGGACTGGATAAGATGCGCAGCAAGGTCAAAGATAAAAGAGAGTCACTTCTTAAATGCCCGAAGTGCGAGGCGGCGATGGTGCGGAATTTTTATACTATGGCATATTTGATAGAGGTGGACAGATGCTCTTTCTGTAACCACGTCTGGTTTGATAAGGATGAACTTGAGATGGTGCAGTATCTTATAGAGAATAAAAAGAGCGGTCATTTTTTATAGATAAAAAGGCATCGACCGTATAACGGTCTAAAAAAATGGAGGTTGAAATGGTGATGTTTTGGGTATTGCTGGTCGCGCTGGTAGCGATTGTTATCATCGTCATAGGGATGTATAATAAACTTGTATCTATGCGAAATGAGGTAAAAAACGCCTGGGCCGGTATAGATGTTCAGTTGAAGCGCAGATATGACCTGATCCCGAACCTGGTGAATACGGCTAAGGGCTACATGGAGCACGAAAAGACCGTGCTGGAGAATGTGATAAAAGCCCGTCAACAGGCAATAGATGTCTCAGGGGCAAAGGAAAAAGGCAAGGCGGAGAATTTTCTCTCGCAGACCTTAAGAAGCCTGTTTGCTGTGGTAGAGAATTATCCGAATCTCAAAGCGAACCAGAACATGATGGCGCTGCAGGAAGAACTTACCTCGACGGAAAACAGGATATCTTTCTCGAGAAACAATTATAACGACTGGGTGATGAGCCTGAATAAGACGGTGGAGCAGTTCCCGGCGAATGTGGTGGCGGGCACATTCGGATTCAAGCAGGAAGACTTCTTTGAGGTGGAGGACGCTGCCGTAAAAGAAACTCCGAAAGTTAAATTTTAACAGTGCTTACACATACAATATATTTAGAAATATGTATGTTATGAATGCGAAAAAGATAATTATTACGTTAATATTGATCTCACTCTGCGGTGCGGCCTGCGCGGATATAGTCCACTTTAAGGACGGGGGAAGCGTGCAGGGTGTTATATCCGAGGAGACCGAAGAGAAGATTGTCATAGACATCGGTTTCGGCACCATGACTGTAAAACCTGAGGAGATCGACTATATCGAGGAATCTTCCCCGGAAGTGCTGGATAGCCTGAAGAAAGAGATGCTGAATTACGAGATCGGCAAGGGTGAGTGGGCGCCTGACGGATCAGAGGATATCAGGATATTATATACTAAATCCATGGCTGATAAAAAAGCGCTTATGGATGGCAGAAGCAGGAAGAAGGAGCTAGGTGAGGAGATACAGCGTAAAGCGAGCGAGATCTCCGAGATATTGGAGACCTTGGATAAAAAGGGCCGGCGGCTTAATGAGATCGAGCCGGATAATGACGTAAAAAGATACAATGAGATCGCAACCGAGATCAATTCATTGAATGTGGACCTGGACAGGGCGAATAAGAAGACCGACTCTCTTTATGACGAGGAAAAAGAGTTAAACGCGAGGCTGGTAAAATTAGCAAGCAATTACCGTTCAGGTTTTGAATTATTTAAAAGCAGTTATGACGCAAAGCGGAGCGGTGTTGACGAGGGAAGCGCGAGCTCTGATGAACTCCATTTTTTTCAGGAAATGGATTCTAAACTCAAGACCATGGGGCAGGATTTTAAGGAGGACATCGCTTCATATACTCCCGATGGAGATCATGTTATAGTGGATGCCATAATAAACGGCAGGGCAAGCGCCCGGCTGATGGTGGATACGGGGGCTTCTATTGTGATCATTTCACAGTCTGTAGCGTTAAGGCTGGGGCTGGGGTATGATAATATCCAGAACGAAATAGACATTGTAATGGCAGACGGCTCCGTATCTAAAGCGCGGCCTGTTATACTTGATTCCGTGAAGGTCGGTGACGCGAAAGTAGAAAAGGTACAGGCTGCCGTAATAGAGAACGCTGATATAGGAGGCGTCGAAGGCCTGTTGGGCATGTCCTTCTTAAGTAACTTTGTCATTAAATTCGACAGTTCAAGAAATGAGCTGATCCTGGAAAGAGTTCTATAGCTGTATTATTTTGTGGTAAATCCCCGCCTTTTGTAGTACAATATCGACCTAATGAAAAACAAAAATATACCTATAATAGTGATGTTAAGCATTGCAATACTCAGTCTTCTTTGCTTTGAACTTTTAGCAGAGGAGGATATGGCACATTTATCTGTGATGACAGGTACTGTTGAAGTGCTTCCGGCGTTAACTGGACAGTGGCAAGGCGCCTCAGAGGGTATGGAGTTGACAGGCGGAGATAAGATCAGGACCGGCATTGACGGAATGCTTTCAATTACCTTCTCAAACGGAAGCATAGTCACTCTCAAAGAAAACGCGGAATTCGAAATACGTTCCTTAAGCGTATCGGAAAACAAGAATGATATAGATTATAAGCTTAAGCTTACCATGGGTAAACTGCGCGCGATGGTCGAAGAATTAGGAGATGAGTCATCATTTGAGATCGAGACGCCTACGGCGGTAGCGGCAGTCAGAGGCACGCTGTTTTATCTTTATGTACTGGAAGCGGATGAATCAGATATCTCTTCGGATGTTAAGGAGCGCCTCAAAACAGAGCTTTTTGTCGAGGTCGGCGGGATCATATACACGAATACGGCTAGCGGTAAATTTTTTAAGGTAAGAGCGGGAAAATTTTCGGATTCATATAATGACGGGAGCATAACCGAGCCTATTGATGTTCCCGAAGATAAGCAAAAAGAGTGGACTGAAGGCTGGGAGGACATCCTGGCGGCTGAGCCATACCAGGTTCCCGAAGGATTGACCGTTCCCGATATTACGGGTATCGACATGGGAGGGGAAGAAGGAGTCATCGGTGACGACGTGCAGAGTGATCTCGGCAATCGTGAGCTGGATAATTCCGCGGAGCTGATAAAAAAGGCGTTACAGGCCAGCGAGAAGGCGAATCAGTCGGCTGTAAACGCGCATAAGGCCGAAGCTGACGCCTTGTACGCGAAGCAGGATATAGGCGATAAGACAGGGGATCTTCAGGACAAAAATGATTCTATGAACGACGCCTTTAATGCGGCCTCGAATAGCAAGGATGAAGCGTCAGCCTTTTATGATCTGGCGCAGGCTAATGTCCAGAATGCCCAGCAAGCGCTGACCGGTGTCGGAGGCGATGTAACGGAAGAAGAAAATAAGAACCCTCATTTTGTGATCGTCGACATAATCACTTTACGCAATAAATTCAATAACCTTCAGGATCAATTTAACGATATTTTTGATGACTTTACCGGTCTCGGGGCGCAACTCGATGATCTGATAGATCTGTTGATCGGGAGCCCGGCGGGCGGCCTGAGCCTGCTTGAAAAATTGAATCTGGCTTCTGCCGAAGCCGCGTTCTGGGCTAAAGAAGCCGAAGATCTGTCGGATAAACTGCTGGATGTCGCGACGGCCGCGAACATAGAAGCTAACGATGCGGCATTGCAGGCGCTGCAGGTATTAATAGACGCTACACAGGAAGCCATAGACAGGGCGAATCAGGCTGCGATCGATGCTAATCTTGTAGCTCAGGAGGCTGAAAATCTGCTCGGCGGCGTACCGGGGCTATTGGCCCAGATGGATAAGGCCATAGACGCGATGAACGGTATTTCACAGGATGGTGGCATTTTCGGCCAGGAATTTCAGAACGCGGTCGCGAGCGCTAAAGAATTGATCGATAAAGCGGGTGAAGTCAAGGACGATATCTTATCTCTTATCAGTTCTCAGATTCAGCATGAAAAGGATATGGTCTGGCAGGAGATCAATCAAAAGCTTAGGGAACAACAATTTTTGCGCAGTGAAGTCCGCATGTGCTGCGGCCCGATTCCAACATCGTGGAGCTTCTCAACGTAAACCTTAGAGCGGGGGACGACCTGACTGTGCTGAAATGGAGGACGCATTTTAATAAGTCTCTGGAGGCACTTCCCACCGGTCAGCTGAAAGCGCTTCCGTGGAATGATTATTTGGATACCATGTGGGCCTTTACGGCGTATATAAACAGTCCGCATCAGAAGCAGGGGGTATATCCCAATGAGATGTGGGTCGGCCTGTCTTACAACGACGACGGTTTTGCCGAAGGAAGGAAATTCGCCGATAGAAAGGGCAACAGGCAGAATATTTATGATAGGCAGTTCATAATAAATAATTTTAACAGCGGTCAACCCATGGATTACAAATACAACAGCGAAGGGCCTCAGCCGGACGGGACATTCTCTCTTGATGCGCAAAAGCGCAATGCAGGCATAGGCGGAGCTGAAAATAATCCGAGCGGCTTCCGGTATGACTACGCCGGCTCATCGGGTGACCAGGGAAGCATTGACGCGGCATTTTATGTGATCTCGGATCTGGGCATAAGGCAGGACGGTCATGACTCACTCAGGATCGATGATATCTGGGACGCGCTGAGAGTGAACATGGCCTCGCCGGACAAGGACATAGGCGATAATAACCTGGAGATGATATTCGGTTCTACGGCGTTTCAATTCGGCGCTATTGACCTCATCTATGTGCCGTTTGATAGCATGGACTGGAAGGACGATAGCCACATACCCGATTATTCCGTTCCGGAATGATCCTTTGGAAGGCTTCCTAGTAGGTCAACGATATCCCCGTCAGAACACGGTGCATCGTATAATTATAATCGTAAAACTCTTCGTAGTCGGTGTTCGAGTCGCTTATGGTGTAATCGTAGCTTGATATCCATGAGATATGCTCATCGATCGGGATCTCCGCCTTTGCCTCAAGCAAGTGATTATAATCACGCTGGTCGGCATCCGAATAAACGCCTCCCATCAATTGCGCCTTTCTGCCGGTATACTGCCGGATCAAAAGATCGTACCCGCCGCTGACTATGACCACGGTCTTCTCTCCCGATTTAAAGATGTATGATACAGACGGATTTACCTCAAAACTGAAATAGTCGAAATAATCCGAAGTGAATACATCGTCGGTCAGGACCGCGGTGCTCCGCGAATCGTAAAAATTCTGGTTGCTCGTATTGTGGCTGATCCCGGATGACAGGCTGTAAAGGAAGCCTCTGCCAGGAGATGGCGCGTAAGAGGCGTCCAGATTCACCGAATTCCTGAATTCATTTCTTTCCTCATCCTCCAGCACACCGTCAGCGTCTATTATCTTTTTATCGGTGAAGAACTTCATAAGGAGAGTATATTCAAGATCTACGGAAAGGTTTTCAAGGTCTGAGTATTTCCAGCCTGTTGACACTTCGACCGCGTTGAAATCTTTTTCATCCTCCTCAGGCGCTGTAACAGTCGCCAGGGATATCAATGTATTGTAATTAGGATAATGCCTGTTGTACCATTCGCAGCCGCCGGTTAATATGACCT
>JADHVZ010000053.1 GCA_016783745.1 Candidatus Omnitrophota bacterium
GTTGCCGCGCAAAAGGTGCATGGATCGGAAATCATACCCCCTCGTGAGGCTTAGCCCTAAATCTTCCATATAAAAATCAGTTGACATCACTGCATGCTGGGATTTATAATAACTGTTAACTTGCTAGTGAACAGGTAAAAGAAATGACCATAGGCGCATACATTCGAAGATTAAGAACGGTAAGAAATATCGGCCAGAGAGAGTTAGCTCGAAAGATAGGAGTTTCTGCCTCATATCTCAACGATATCGAGAATGGCAAGCGAAAGGGCCCCAGCAAAAGGGTTATAGAGAAGATCGCGCATACTGTTGAGGCAAACCTTGAATATTTGTATGATCTTGCGGGCAAGGGTACAAATAGAATACCTCTTGATATACCCGAGATAGTTAAACACTATAGTGATACGGTAGAACTTTTGAGGTTAATAAAAAACCACGATTTAAGTAAAGCGAGCATAAAAAAGGCTATAAGAAGCATAAGGGAGGGAAAGATGAAGGCTATAATCATTGCTGCCGGTAAAGGGTCACGGCTAAGAAAATATACGGAAGAATTACCCAAGTGTATGCTCAAATTTGGCGGTAAAACACTTCTTAAAAGGCAGATCGAGGCTCTAAATGCAAACGGAATAACAAATATTTCTCTGGTTAAAGGATATAAAAAAGAGAAGATAAATTATCCGAATATCAAATATTACATAAATGATAGATTCGAATACAACAATATTCTGAATTCCTTATTTTACGCTGAGCAAGAGATGGACCAGGAAGTGATAATATCTTATTCGGACATCCTTTACGAAAAAAAGGTTGTTTCTCGATTGATGGAGTCAAGGCACGATATATCTATAGTTGTCGATATCGAGTGGCAGTCATATTACAAAGGCAGAAGCGATCACCCAGTTCAGGAGGCGGAGAATGTGATTTTCGACTCAAATAACAAGGTGAGAGAGATAGGAAAAATATTGACAGAAAAGCATGATCTATACGGTGAATTCATAGGAATGATAAAACTTACAAAAAGAGGTACAGATATATTTAAGCGCCACTTCCACAGGGCAAAACAGCTTTTCTTGGGTAAGCCCTTTATCCGAGCAGCCACTTTTGAAAAAGCGTATCTTACGGATATGATACAGGATATGGTTGATATGGGCGTTGATGTGCATTGCGTGATTGTTCCGCGCGGTTGGAAGGAAATAGATACAGTCGAGGATTATGAAAAGGCAGTCAAAAAATTCAATGAGGAGAAATGAATAAAAAAAATGCGGCATTCTTGAATATCTGGACATCATATGCTACTTATTACTTTGGTAAAGTGAATCTAAGCATAGTTGTCCCAGCTCTACTAGCTACCTATAAAAACTTGAATTTATATAGCATTGGGATGGTATCAAGCGGGTTTTTCTTTGCATATGCGCTGGGACAGTTTTTACATGGCCAGATCTCAGAAAGGCATAATCCCTTTATATATATCTCAATAGGCCTTATTGGCTCTGCTATTATGAATCTTATCCTTGGGTTTTACGGGGGATTTTTCATAATGTTGTTACTCGGAGAAGTTATGGACGGTCTGTTTCAATCAATGGGATGGTCGTCTTGCGTAAGGGCGAATGCCTTGATGCAAAAAGCGGAAGACAGGGGAAGGTCTTCTACTATATTGGGAACATCATACCAGGTAGGTAATTCAGTCGCATGGCTTATTTCTGCTTTTGCTGTTGGCGCATGGGGCTGGCGTGCAGGATTCTGGGTCGCGAGCGCATTTTTGCTTGTAAGAGGAATTCTGCTGTTGTTAATAAGGCCGGAAGTGGAGATATCAGCACCTAAAAGAATGAAGATTCAAATGAAGAATACCCTGTCTTTTCCTATTGTTTTAAGCGGTATATCACTTTGTTTGCTAAACATGGTTAGGTACGGAGTTATTACGTGGATACCGTTATATTTATTCAAAGCGGAAAATCTTACGGTAAGTCAAATGGGAGATGTTGGATTAAAGGTATTTTTAATTCCAATAGCAGGTGTTGCCGGCACCCTTGTATACAATAAAGTCAAAATCAACAGAGACGTGCTTACCATAATATTTTTGATATTCCTGGCACTTTCTTTCCTTGCACTGCCATTTACCCAGGGACTGTTGTCAATAGCAGTATTGATAATCGGCGGCTTTTTCTTATATGGACCGCATGTTTTTTTAGTAGCAACATTTCCAAGCCGCTTTGTGGACAAGCAAGTAGTCGCGGCTTCTACGGGATTTATAGATGGAATGGGATATATCGGCACAGTATTAATAGGAATAATTGTTCCTTTTCTGGTTACATCAGCAAAGGGGGGCTGGGAGAATGTATTTTTATTTTGGTCGATTCTTTCAGTCATAATAGCAATTCTTGTTGCCGTGACATATGTCACAAGCTTCAAAGATAAAACAGTGGATTTTTTGGAGATTCCGAATAATAAGTAGATAGCTTTAAAAAGCAGAGGAATAACGGAAAGGAAAAATTGAGATTTATAAAATTATGCATAATCTGCGCTATTATGTTTTGCTATACCGGTTTTTCATGGGCCGGCGATGACTGGGAGTTCTGGCCAGGCAATACGCTAAAAGTCAAGTTAAGCGACAGGGTCAGCCTTAACTTTCTTGAGGAATTCCGCATAAAAAGCGATATGAGCAGCTTCTATGCATATGTCCTGTACACGGGCACATATGTTAAAATAAATGAGTATGTGGATGTCGCAGCCTGGTATAAATTCGTCGAATCTAAAGGCAGCAGCGATTGGCACGCCAGTCACAGGTACGATATGGACGGCATACTGAAATACAACCTAGAGGGTTTTAAGCTATCCAATAGGTCCAGGTTTGAGCACAATTTCACAAAGGACTCATGGCTGTATCGAGATAGAATAAAAACTGCAAGGGAACTTACGATCTTCGGTTGGAAATTCACACCCTACATTTTTAATGAATTCTTTTTCGACTTAAGCAACGATGATGGATATGATGAAAATAGGGCCAGTATAGGGGTTTCAACACCTTTTATTTTTTATACTGAGTTAACCGCTTATTACATGTCCCGCGCTAAAAAGAGTGATGATAACTGGACAAACGCAAATGTAATAGGCCTTTCTGCAGGAATGAGTTTTTAACTAGTCTGAGATCCGCCTTCCGTGATCATATCCAGCTTCCACTGCTTCAAAAGTTGCTTTATATTGTTCTCCCGGGCATTCTATGGTAGAATGAATCCATTCTACGTACAAAAACAATAAAAACATTCAAATAAAGGAGGGGGAAGATGGCTAAGATCGTAGAATCAGTTTTGTCGAAGTGAATTTTTTCACGCTGCAATTGGGTAATCTGATGTGGTTTATGGCCGGTTTGATAATCGCGGTACAAAAATTATCAGCGGGAGGCAAAGATGATCAAAAAGAAGTCCGAACAGGTAACTGAAGTCAGAGTGAATATGAGGGGAGGCTCCGGAGAGGTCGAGATAAGACACCATTTTAAGAGTGATGAGATAAATGCCCCTTCCCGGCTTTGTGCCCAGCTTACCCTTGCGCCAGGCGCGGGGATCGGTGAGCATGACCACAATGATGAAGATGAAATATATATTATTCAGCAAGGCAGGGGTGTTATAGCGGATAACGGGAAAAATGTCGAAGTAGAAGCGGGAGACGCTATATTGACCGGCAAGGGGTCCTCTCACTCTATAAAAAATATTGGTGATGTAGACCTTATTGTCACGGCCCTCATCATGCAATATAGTAAGTAAAAAGGACAGAAGAAAGGATTGTTCGGTTGACGGCGTACGGTTTATGAAAAATAACAAATTTCAAATAACAAATAACAAACAATTTCAAAATTACAATTTTCAAAATCTAAAACAACGAGTTTTGAATTTTGAATTTGATATTTTGAATTTGTTTGTAATTTGAGATTTGTTATTTGTAATTTGTTTGTAATCTATGTTCTTCACAAGGTTTTTCTACCGTAAACCGAAAACCGATACTATGGATTTCCCTAAAGAATTGTTATTACCGCAGAAGACCATATATGAAATAGGCTCAGTCTCCAGGCTCGCTGAGGAATCTCTTGAGTATGGCCCGAGAGGCCTCATAGTGCACGGCAGTTCTCTTGAAAAAGACGGCAAGAAAGAAAGGATCCTGGCTAATTTTTCTTCTTCGGACAGGGTCGGATGTTTTCTGAAGGCCGGAGGCGAGCCGACTCTTACAGGGGTAGAAGCTGTAATAAAAAAAGCAAGATCAGTAAAAGCCGAGTGGATCGCGGGAATAGGCGGAGGAAGCACAATTGACCTGGCAAAGGCCGCGGCCGGACTTTACAACGCGAAAGAGAAGCCGGTATTTTATCAGGAAGGAGGGCGGCTTGAGAGGAGTGGTATCCCGTTTATCGCCGTTCCTACGACCGCGGGAACAGGATCAGAGGCTACGATAAATTCAGTCATCATCAACAATGAAAAGAACGTCAAGCTTTCAATAAGAGATGAAAGTTTTTTAGCCAGAAAAGTCATACTTGATGCCGGACTTCTGAAATGGATGCCGCTTACGCCGATGAGTTATGCAGCGATGGATGCTTACGCGCAGGCATATGAGTCATATATCTCAAAGAGCGCGACATGGTTAAGCGAGGTTTTAGCGTTAAAAGCCATCGATCTTATAAACAGGAATATTTTACCGGCGTATGAGTCCGGCTCCGAAGAAAATCTATCCTCTCTTTTACTGGGCAGCTATCTTGCCGGAATAGCGCTTGCTACGTCTAGATTAGGCGTGATACATGGTATTGCCCATCCCTTAGGCGTTTTACATAACCTGCCACACGGCCTTATATGTTCGGTATGCTTTATACCGTCCATAAAGCTTAATAAAGGAGTCATCGGTAAAAAATATGAGGCCATAAATAAAATATTGGGGGAGGATCTGCGGGACAGGATAGAGAAATTGTTGAACAGCCTGAACATAAATTCCCCTTTCAAAGGTAAGAGGCCATTAGAAAAAGAGAAGGTCATAGAGGATACCCTCAGGTCGGGTTCAACCGCGGCTAATCCCAAAAGAATCGAACGCGGCGATGTAGAGTTTATGCTGAAAGAACTTTTTTAAGAAGGGCTATTCATATGTTTAGAAAAACAGGTTTAGATATACACGTCGCGGCCTTGGCGATATTGTTCGCGACATTATTTATCCTTATAGTCCCCACTATGCAGGAAGTGGTATATAGAAACAAACATGATGAGGGGTATTATCTTAAATATGCCGCCTACATATCAAATAACGGGTTAGGCGGATTCAGGTCTTTAGCGAGAGATTATATCGACAATAAAGAACACTGGATATTCCCGAACCCGCTGAGGATAGGATTGATATCTATATCCGCTCTCTGGGTAAAGCTTTTAGGCGAATCCTTTTATTCTCTTTCGCATTTATCTTTTATCGCGCACCTATTATTCATCGCGTTTAGTTATTATTTTTGCCGGCGTATCTTTGGTAAAGAAAAAGCTATACTTCTCGCTTTATTGCTTGCCTTTTCCCCGCTCAATATGGCGATGTCAAGGCGGGCATTATCCGAAAGCGTGACCGTCCTTTTTATGGCTCTTACCGTATGGCTTTTTATGGATATGATGCTGAAGAATAAAAGCCTGCATAGGAGAGTATTATTCGTTATTGTCTTCTCATATTCGATATTAGTCAAAGAGACAAACTGCCTTTTAGCTGTACCGTTCATCGTATATATGATGGTCCATAAATTTTATTTTCGAAATGAGCTGAAGCCGGCCGATATTCTATGTGTTTTGATATATCCGGCTTTACTCGCGGGATCGATATATGCGATCGTATTCGGTAACCTGTTTTATGTGCTCAGAATAGTAAATATAACGATAGCTTCCGCGAAGATAAACGCATTCGCTATTATATACGGCGGCGGGCCGTGGTTTAGATATATAATCGATTTTATGCTGATATCTCCGTGGGTCGTGATCCTGGCCATAGGATATATATTTTATCTGATAGTGAATTTTAATAAGGCGGACCGGGGCGAGGCCTGTTTCCTTATAGTCTTACTTGTGTTATTATCTCTTTTTAATCTTTTCGGAAAAAAC
>JADHVZ010000054.1 GCA_016783745.1 Candidatus Omnitrophota bacterium
TGGCGGACAGAATTCGCAGAATCGTTCTTCGAAGACGCACGTAAAAAAATAGCGGCGGAGAAAAAGAGCTAGCTTATAAGCAATGTACATCGGAGATCAACATGCTCTGGATACAGTTTATAATATGCGTGGCCTTCATCATCGCCTCCGGCTACAAGATGACCATATACGCCGATGATATCAGTAAGAAGACGGGTCTTTCATCGGGCATTATGGGATTGCTTGTACTGGCCTTTATCACCTCATGTCCGGAGCTCGTTACGACACTCTCATCCATATCAGTAGTAGACGCTCCGGATCTGGCAATAGGAGATCTCATAGGAGCCAACGCGTTCAATATCTTCGCTATTGCTGTTCTCGGTGTCCTGTGCGGCAAAGGCTCTATCATGAAGGGGCAGGGTAGATTAAATATATTTACGATCAGCGTGGTGATCATCATGCTGGTCGTAGTAATGGCTTCTATAAGATTCGCGGGATCCGGGTTCGATATATTAAACATGAGCTTCGGCAGCATTCTTATCGGTGTGCTTTATTCAGGAGCCTTGGTCTTTATGTATAAAAGTGAATCCCATAAAGCGGTTCAATTAAAAAAAAGTGGGTTGACCGCCGGATTAATGCTCAAATTCATTGCTGCGGCGTCCATAATCATAGCCTCCGGCGTGTGGCTTGCCCGCATCGGCAAGAATATTTCAACTACCTATGAATTCAGTGAGATGTATGTGGGAGTGCTATTAATAGCTTTTGCCACTACCATGCCTGAATTCGTCGTATCGCTTACGGCCCTAAAAAAAAATTCGATATCCATGGCAACCGGCAATCTCATCGGAAGTAATATGTTTAACATTTTCATAATCACCATACTTGATGTGGTTTTACGCAGGGGCAGTTTTTTTAAATATGTTTCCGCCCTGAATGTACACGTCAGCCTTTTTGCTATTGTATTGACGGCCATCGCATTAGGTGCTATGCTAAGAAAAGGCAAAACCGTAAAGATATTGAAGTTTTTCACCTGGGATTCATTGATGATCATCACGGCTTTTATAGTGGGGCATACTTTAATTTTTAATTTAGTCTGCGGGGGTACACCGCTACCATGATAAACCGAAAAAACATTGAAGAGAGAGAATATGACCTCCTTGCCCGGTATGCCATGAAAAGCCGGGAGAGTAAAGGCAGAGTCCATAAAGAAAAGGAACATGATTATCGCAGCTGCTACCAGAGAGATAAGGACAGGATCATCTACTCTACGGCCTTCAGAAGACTGGAATATAAAACTCAAGTCTTTGTCAATCACGAAGGGGACTACTACAGGACCAGATTGACTCATACTCTCGAGGTGGCCCAGGTCGCAAAATCCATTTCGCGGGCCCTGGGGCTCAATGAAGATCTGACAGAATCTATCGCCCTGGCTCATGACCTTGGCCATACTCCGTTTGGGCACGCCGGCGAGGATACCCTGAGGGGCCTCATGGCAAAAAACGGCGGATTCGAACATAACGCGCAGGGCCTGAGAGTGGTTGATATACTTGAAGAACGGTACCCGGACTTTGATGGACTCAACCTTTCATATGAGTTGAGAGAAGGCATAGTCAAACACAGCACTATGTTTGATCAGCCTACAATAGCACTGAGCGTGCATGGTTTTGATAAACAAGCCCTCCCGCTCCTTGAGGCACAGGCTGTGGACATAGCAGACGAGATCGCTTACGACAATCATGATCTGGATGACGGCATAACGAGCGGCATGATAAAGGAAAGCTCTCTTGAGAAGATCGGCATGTGGAAGGAAGCCAGCAGCCTGATCAATAGGAGATTTCCGGCCTTAAGTGATGAAAAAAGAAAATACCAGATCGTCAGGACGCTAATAAATAACCAGATAACTGACCTGATCGAGCAAAGCGATAAAAACATCAAGAAATTTAAGATAAAATCTGCGGATGAGGCAAGGAAACTGTCCACTAAAGCTATTGCCTTCGGCAGCAACATGCGGCTGAAGAGAAAACCGTTAAGGCAATTCCTCATGAAGAATCTATACCAGCATTACAGGGTTATCCGCATGTCTGACAAGGCGATGCGCTTTATAAAAAAGTTGTTCGAGATCTACCTCGAAACTCCCCAGCAGCTACCGCCGTCTTTTCAAAAAAGGCTTAAAAGCGAGAGCCCGCATAGAGTTATCTGTGATTATATAGCCGGGATGACGGATAGATACGCCCTGGATGAATATAAGAAATTATTCGATCCATATGAGAAAGTATAGCTAGCATGGATATAAGGCGATTATTAAAAGATATGGTTAAAAAAGGCGCATCCGACATGCACCTTAAAGTGGGTTCAGTACCTTTTCTGAGGATCAACAAAGAGCTCACGGCGCAAAAAACTCATGCGCCGCTTACGGCAGATGAAATGGCCATGATCATATCCGACCTCGCGACTGAGGATCAGAGGCGCTTATTTGATAAGAATAATGAGATAGATTTCGCCTATCTGGGTAAAGATATAGGACGATTCCGCGTCAATATTTTCAGGCAGCGCGGTGAGGCCGGCATAGTCATGCGTCACGTCAAAGATACCATACCGACATTTAAAAAACTCAACCTGCCGGCTGTGTTTGAAAAGATAGCTGGTATTGACAGGGGCATAATACTTGTCACAGGCGCAAGTTCCTCAGGAAAATCCACGACGCTCGCAAGTATCATAGATCATATAAATTCCCATAAAAACAAACATATAGTGACTCTCGAAAATCCTATAGAATTTATATACAGAGACAAAATGGCGGTGATAAATCAGCGGGAGATAGGGGTTGATACGGAATCCTTTCACGCCGCTCTTAGACAAGTCATACGGCAGGACCCTGATGTGATCGTAATAGGGGAGATGAGAGATACCGAGAGTGTGAGGGTCTCGATATCCGCCGCCGAAACCGGACATCTTGTACTAAGTTCCTTCCATGCTGATGATACGGTCCAAGCTATATCAAGACTTATAGATTTTTTCAAAGATTCCGAGAAGAATCAGATACGGATGCAGCTAGCCGATAATCTCAGGGCTATAACAAGCCAGCGGCTGCTCAAGATGGCCGGCGCAAAAGAAAGTGACGCGGTGAGGCTGGTGCCAGCGACCGAAGTCCTGATCATGAATCCCATAGTCTCAAAGATCATAAAAGATAACAGGATGAATGATATATACAAGGTTTTACAGACCGGCGATGACAGGATGTGCAGTTTTAATATGTCCCTTGCAAGCCTGTTCAAAAACAAGAAGGTCACCCAGGAAGAGGCGCTGTCTAAATCCAGCAATCCCGGGGCGTTAAAAATAAATCTTAAAGGCATATATCTTGACGAGGACAGGGGGATCCTGGGTTCATGAAAAGGGATGTCGGCCACCAAAAAGATCTTTATAAAAAACTGGTAGAAAACGAAAGTTTCAAGAAAGAGACCGATGCCCTTAAAACAACTTTAAAAGATTCTATCTGGTGGGTATCCGAGACCGGAGAAAAGCTGCATAGAGTCACTTCAATCGAGGGAAAGTGCGAGATATGCCCTCAAGGCGCCTCCGGAAAGAATAAATGCGGGAAAAAATTATCGTCAGCGGTAAGCAGGGTAAGAGTCGCTAAAAAAACCGTAAAATTTGACTGCGGCCACGGCCGCCTCGGCAAATGCATACCGATCATTCAGGGCGATAAAATATACGGTTATACCATCGTCTGCCATTCCAGGGACAATATATCAGATAGCACAATATCACTTTTTAACAATTTCCTTGATACGCTGATCAGGGAGCTCCAAAAAGAGCTTGAACTCACTAAGCTTTACAAGACGATAAGGCCAAGGGCTATAGCCCTCTCAACAATACACACCATCCATAGGATAATAAGCGCCACGCTCGACCTGGATGAGCTGCTGCCGAAACTGGCCCGGTTATGCCTGCAGATCTTCAGGGTGGAAAAAGTCTGCATATTATTAAAAAGCAAGTCAAGAAAAGTCATCACGGTGACTGTCGGGGAAGACGGGAAGCTTATATCTTCTTATGAAAGGCGCTGCAAAAAGATGATGAAAAGGAAAAGGCTGCTTTCGAGGGGAAACATAATACTCTCTAAAGACAGACTTTGCGTCCCGCTGGCAGATGAAGATATAATCGGCACGATCTGTGTAATAAGCAAAACGAGTAAAGCCCCCTTTGATGAGTT
Source organism: Candidatus Omnitrophota bacterium (assembly GCA_016783745.1). Taxonomy (GTDB): domain Bacteria; phylum Omnitrophota; class Gorgyraeia; order JAHIPI01; family JAHIPI01; genus BS750m-G14. Next base: position 4,190 of record JADHVZ010000054.1, read on the forward strand.
CGACAAAGAGATCTTGATGACGCTCTCGGAACAGGCCGCTATCGCCATCAAGAATGCCAAGCTCTACAAGCAACAGGAGGATATCATATTAGGGAGCATAAAATCAATGGCGGCCATACTGGCAACACGCACTCTGGGAACTTACAGGATCAAAGAATCTTTTGTGAAAATAATCCTTGCTATGGGCAGAGAGATGAACCTGGATTCCGAAGAATTAAAAGGTCTTCATTACGCGGCCATCCTCCATGACGCCGGACAGATAGCTTTTCCGGATAAGCTCTTATCAAAAACAGATAAGCTTACGGGAAAAGAGTATAACATCATAAGAAGCCATCCATTTAAAAGTGTCTCTATAATTAAGCACCTCGGATTTTTAAAGCCTGTCATACCCATCATCCTTCATCATCATGAAAATTTCGACGGCAGCGGATACCCCAGAAGATTAAAGGGTGAAAGCATACCTTTGGGCGCGAGAATAATGGCTGTGGCTACCGCCTTCAATGCCATGATAGCGAAGCGTCCTTACAGGCGCAGGGTAGACGCCCATAAGGCGGTTAATGAGATCAAAAAGAATTCAGGGACACAGTTTGACCCCCGCGTCGTCAGAACTTTTTTAAAAATAGTAAATAGTGAAGAGATAACCGGGCTCCTCAAGAAAGACATGTAGCCATGAATCTTGAAAAATATCTCCGGCCCGCGATAAACCGAAAGATCATAAGATTTTTCCTGGAGAATCCGTCCAGCATTGACAATTCTCGCGGTATCGCCACCTGGATAAATGAGAATGTAAGCGATACGGATAAGGCTTTAAAAAAACTGGCTATAGCTAAGATCCTTGTCTCTCACGGCAGTGACGCCACCTCAGCGTACGGATACACCGCGGATCCCCGGATAGCTTCTAATGTAAGGGCCTGTCTCGAAAATTTTAAAGACTGACGATGAAAAAACTCTCAACAATTGCCTTCATCCTCCTGGCACTTGCGCTTCTTATAGTAAGCCTTCTTCCCATAAGGTCAAAAATACTTACAGATCTTTTACTGTTTCCTATAGAGAAAAAGTTTCAGACGGATATTGAATTTTCCTCCTCCAGTATATGGCTTCCCGCCCATGTCCTGATCGACGAAGTATCAGTTATCGAGGAAAGCGGCAGGCTTTATCATGTCAATTCGATCGGAGTATATTACAACCTTGTCGATCTCCTGTTCAAGAGAGAGATTTTTTTCGTCCTTGAAGGCGTAAAATTGTATCAAAACATAGGGTTACTTGATTCTATAGCGAATATGCTTGTCATCTCCAGGATGCCGGATATCGAATTTGATAAGATAGAGGGTGTCGTTCAGTTGAAAAATAGCGGCACCATCATCAAGCGCATCTATGCCTACAACGATACTCTGCGCATCAAGGGAAGGGGCTGGGCGGACAGGGAAGGCTCACTGGACTGCGATATTAATTTTTCATTCTCAAGAGACATGATAAGCAAAATACCTGACCCTGTAAAGGCGGCTTTATTAAAAGATGAGGGCGGAGGTTGGATGGGAATAGCCTTCAAGGCAAAAGGCAACTATAAAAAGCCGTCACTGCGCATAACCGGTGATATGTTAAAAATGAATATAAAAGAGCTTTTTTAGCCGCAATTTTCTAGTCCTCGTAACCTGTTATAAAGCTAAGCATTACGAAAAAAATGGACCGGTAATCCGCCATTTCCGCAAAATATCGCATTTCAGCCTACATATGAGAAAAACAATCATTGACTTATCATTCTATTATTGATATAATTTGTGTAAATATTACAGTAAAAAGGTATA
>JADHVZ010000027.1 GCA_016783745.1 Candidatus Omnitrophota bacterium
ATTATAGACATAACAGCATGGCTGGCGAGGACGCCTACGGCCGCGGGCCGCCGCGCCCCGGCCCGCGGCCGTGCCGAGCTGGCATTGGATCATTTATCCCGTCTGGGATTGCTTCGCCCCTTCGGGGTTCGCAATGACTCACGGATTAAACTGAGTTCGAACAAATCTTAGCACACACCGCCAGTCTTTATATGGGGAATTATCGAGGTACTGACGGAAGGTACCCTCCGTCGAGAAATGAAGCCGGCGCTCGCTTAAAATAAAGTTCTCCCAATCTTTGTCCCGCCAGAGGCGGGACTGATTCTAAATTTCCCGCACGAGAAAGGAGCTTTGCCCTATGCGATACTTCATATATGCGCGCAAGTCTACGGATGATGAAGAAAGACAAATACTCTCAATAGAAGCGCAACTTGTAGAACTACGAGAATACGCTAAAAGAGAGAATTTAGAGGTGGTGAGTGAGTTTGTAGAGGCCAAGACCGCCAAGAAGCCGGGTAGGCCTATTTTTAATGATATGTTGGTACAGATAGAACGAGGCAAAGCTAGTGGCATCTTGACCTGGCATCCAGATAGACTTGCGCGCAATAGTATTGACGGCGGTAAAATCATATACCTTGTTGATAGGGCGGTCATTAAGGGGCTACTCTTCCCCACTTACCGATTTGACGACAACGCACAGGGTAAATTCATGCTCTCTATTGCTTTTGGACAGAGCAAGTACTATATTGACGCACTATCAGAGAATATAAGGCGAGGTATACGCCTAAAGCTAAGTAAGGGGATATGGCCGCAATGGGCGCCCATTGGCTACCTTAATGACCGCCGCGAGCGTACTATTGTTGTGGATGAGGGCAAAGCTCCTTTCATAAAGAGGGTTTTTGAGCTCTACTCTACAGGCAACTACTCTTTAATGCAGTTGCGCGAGAAAGTAAACTCTCTTGGCCTAAGAGGACGTAAAGGCGGTCTTCCAAGTGCCTATCAATATGAGGTTATGCTCAAAAACCCTCTTTACTATGGCGTATTTAGATACAGGGGAGAACTTTATGAAGGAATACATGAACCAATTATTACAAAGAAACTTTTTGACCGATGCCAGCAAGTTCTGGCGCGGCGTAGCAAACCAAAGAAAGTAAAGAATAAGTTTATATTAAGAGGCCTGATGCGATGCGGCGAATGCGGACGGATGATCACAGCAGAGATACAGAAAGGCCATGTATATTACAGGTGTACCAAGCGCCTCGTCCGCTGCTCACAGAAGTACGTGCGCCAGGAAGAACTTGCTGAGCAGATAAAAGAAAGGCTGCAAAAAGTTTCTTTGTGTGATGACTGGACAAGAAGAATTACTCAAGAATTAACGAAAGACAAAAATGAGGTTGTCCAGTCATCACTCTCTAAGCAGCAAAATCTCCAGCAGAAAATGGACTCTATTGACAACAAGATAAATTTGCTTATAGACCTGCATCTTGACGGCAATATATCACTTGAAGAATACAAGCGAAAGAAAAGCAAATTTATCAACGAAAAGAAGGACTTGCAAGAAGAGTTTGGAGATTTTGCAGAAAAGAGTAATAATTGGTTCGAACCGGCACGAGCTTTCGTAACTATGCTTAACAAGGCAGGTTACGAAGCGCGTGAGGGAAATTTAGAATCGCAGAAGGAACTTCTGCTAAAGATTGGTTCGAACTTTATTTTAAGCGAGCGCCGGCTTCATTTCTCGACGGAGGGTACCTTCCGTCAGTACCTCGATAATTCCCCATATAAAGACTGGCGGAGAGTGGAGGATTCGAACCTCCGAGGCCGGTAAAGGCCTAGTGCTTTTCGAGAGCACCGGTTTCAGCCACTCACCCAACTCTCCGTTCGCAATAATTTTACTACGGTGCGAACGGATCTCGAACCCCGAAGGGGTGAGAGATCTCCGCGCCCGCACTAACTAGTTACAAATAAGTTTAAGCTTTTTTGCCCTACTGAATCGTTTGACTTCAACTTCTCTGGTCCTTGCAGATCTGTGATCGGGATGAGACTCTCTATACACTGCCGTGATAGGCTTCCTGAACCTTGTATATCGACATCTATTTGTCTTATTATGGTCTGCTATTCTGCGCTCTACATCTCGCGCAATACCTACATAAAGAGTCTTGTCTCTACATTCGGCGATATACATAAACCATTGTTTACTGTATATACTTTTATCCATTGTAGCAGCAGGCGTGAAAGACAGACATCTATGGGTCTGTCCTTTTTGTAGTGGTTTAGGCCCAAATTTCCGCTTCGCGGTCTTTTTTGGCCCTTCGAATGCTCCTGTTCGTCACATTCTCAGGACAAATTTCCGCTTCGCAGAAATTTGGTGCGCGGGGCGAGACTTGAACTCGCATAACCTTGCGGTCACAAGGCCCTCAACCTTGCGTGTCTGCCATTTCACCACCCGCGCACATATTTGTTAACGTGCTTCTTTTAATCTTTGTCTGATTTTTTTGGTCTTTTTAGATAAATACTTTGCTGTGAAAACATTCATGTCTTTGAGCCATTTCATCTTCTCAAGGGGAGAGATCTTCATAAATCTTAATAAACGCTCCTTACCGCTTTCCCACTTAAACCTCATTTGGCCCTCATCAGCGTTTTTATTTTCTTCAATTCCTCAATATCCAGACGGTCTATATTCCTGCCTGATATTTTCTTCATCTTGATAAGATCGCCAATAGATATCACAGACAAAAATAACTTGCCTACTTTAACGCGCCGCGCGTTTCTCTTTGCTTGTTTATACGATACCGGACTTTCTATAATGATATCCACTTCTTTTAATTCATTCTCTATATAGAAATTAAATGCTTTCATATTTTTATTATTGATCCAATCTTCCCGCGTTTTTTTATCCGCTATGCCGCTGGGGTCGACCGGTTGTTTCACTTTATAGCCTTTTTTCTTTAAAATTCTCACAATTTTGGCTAAATTAGTGTTACTCATATCCACCAGTATATCCATATCCGATGTGTTTCTCAAAGAGCCTAAAAGATTCATGGCTATCCCGCCGACAATCACATATTTAACTTTCTGCGATTGGAATTCCTTTAAAATTTCTTCGTAAAAAAACATGATACTCCTATTTTAAATAAGCGCTAATTTCTGGTCGCGCTTTAACTGCTTGATCCTTGCTTCCCTTTTCAGCGCCTTGGATCTATTCTTTGCTGATTCGGAGTATATTAATGTCACTGGTCTTCTCGCCCGTGTAAAACGGCCGCCATGACCTGAATTATGCTCTTTAAGACGTCTTTCTAAATTATTGGTGATGCCGGTATACAGTTTCTTATCTTTACATAAAACAACATACACATACCACATAGCTTAAAATAAAGTTTCGCAAAATTTGGTCCCTCGGCCGCTAAAATTCTCCTACTCGTCGAATTTCTTCACGCGGCCTTAGGACCAGAATTCGCTTCGCGAATTCTGGTTGCCCCGCTTGGATTCGAACCAAGAATGACTGCTCCAGAGGCAGTTGTGTTACCGTTACACTACAGGGCAATATTCTTTATAACGTATTCGAGGCGGGTGATGACTTTGTCCTTGCCCATCACCTCCATCATCTCAAAAAGTCCCGCGCCTTTTGTGGAGCCGCTTATCGCCATCCTCGTAGGATGTATCACCTTAGCGGGCTTTATGCTGAGCTCTTCCGCAAGTTGCCTGCAGTTTTCCTCGAGAGCTTTTTTTTCAAAGTTACTCAAGCCTGAGAGTTTTTCCTTCCATTTAAGAAGGATCTCTTTGACACCCTCTTTTTTGAGATGCTTATCAACGCCTTTCTGGTCAAAATCTAAATCATCCGCATAAAAAGGCTTAATATGGACCGGAAATTCTGTCAAAGTCCGGATCCTTATTTTGTACAATTCTACCAGATCGGCTATTTTTTCTCTATCAAAATCTTCTCCTATCAGCTTATCCGCCTTCAGAAAAGGAACCAGCAGTTCAAGAAGCTCCTCTGAGCTTTTATTCATTATATACTGGCTGTTAAGCCAGTTTAGTTTGTCGATGCCTAATACGGCTGATGTCTTGACTACCCTTTTAAGAGTAAAATCCTTTATCAGGTCATCTTTTGAGAGTATTTCCCTGTCATCTCCGGGCGACCACCCCATAAGCGCCAGGAAATTCGCGAGCGCGTCCGCCAGATAACCCTGCTGTTTATACTCACTTATGCTTGTCGCGCCGTGTCTTTTTGACAAGCGGCTTCCGTCCGGCCCCATGATCAAAGGTATATGCGCAAATTTAGGGACATCATAACCAAGGGCTTCATATAATGCTATCTGCTTGGGTGTGTTTGATATGTGATCATCCCCCCTTACCACATGTGTTATCTTCATCTGGGCATCATCTATCACACACGCGAAATTATAAGTCGGGAATCCGTCTGATTTGATGAGGACTTCGTCTTTTAATACTTCAGAGTCGAATTCTATGTCTCCGTGTACGATATCGTTGAACTTTATCTTCTTCTTAGGCATCTTAAAACGGACTGCTTCGCCCTCTTTATATGCCTTATCTTCTTTTAGAAGTTTTTCCGCGGTCGCGCGGTATATATCAAGCCGTTTAGATTGATATACAAGCTCCTCGTCCCAATCCATCCCCAGCCATTTAAGGGACGCTAAGATCTCATCAAGGAATTCATCTTTTGAACGCGTTCTGTCAGTATCCTCTATCCTTAAAAGGAATTTACCGTTTTCGTGGCGGGCAAAGAGCCAGTTAAACAGAGCGCTTCTCGCGCTGCCTATATGCAGGAAACCTGTCGGACTTGGTGCGAATCGGACTCTTACCATTTTATTTCCCCTATACCAGCTGCCTATCGAAGAGGTCCTGGGCGATGACGGCGGCAATGCCATCAGGTGTTAAATGATATTTACGTATCAACTCTTCGCGGCCTCCGTGTTCAATAAATTCATCCGGAAGCCCCAGGGCTTTAAGTTCCACGTCTTTGATATTCTCCCTGTCTATAAATTCCAGGACAGCGCTTCCAAAACCGCCGCTTATCACGCCTTCCTCTATAGTCACAAATTTTTTGAATTTCTTTGATAAATCCTCTATAAGCTCACTGTCCAGCGGCTTTACAAACCTGGCGTTTACTACAGAGGCATTGACTCCGTTTTTGGATAGAAGTTCCGCGGCCTTAAGGGATACGGCTACCATGCTTCCAAGCGCTAAGATGACAACATGCTTCCCGTCTTTTATCACTTCGGCTTTTCCTAATTCCAATCTTTTAGAAGGCATGTTCTCGCCAAGTCCAAAAAGTTGTCCGCCCCGCGGGTATCTTATGCTGAAAGGCTTATCACTATTAGCCGCAAGCTCCATCATACCCTTTAGTTCGTTAAAATCCTTAGGCGCCGCCACTATCATGCCGGGAATATGTCTCATATAAGCGATATCGAATATACCATTGTGAGTCATACCGTCCTCGCCTACAAGTCCCGCCCTGTCAAGGCAGAATACTACCCCCAGATCCTGAAGGCATACATCATGTATTATCTGATCATAGGCGCGCTGTAAAAATGTTGAATAAATGGCGATAAAGGGTTTAAATCCGCCTCTTGCCAGCGCGGCTGAAAAAGTAACGGCATGTTCCTCGGCTATGCCGACGTCGAATATCCTTTTGGGATATTTCTTCGCGAATTCATCAAGGCCTGTACCGCCGAGCATCGCGGCTGATACGGCAACTATGTCACCGCGCCTTGAGCCCAGCTCCACTATTTTTTCAGAAAAAGTGGAAGTAAAAGTGGCGGTTTTTTTCTTTTTGGTGCTTTCTCCTGACGCCTTATTAAAAGGTGAGCTTCCATGAAAATAAGAAGGCTTCTCTTCGGAAAACTTATAACCCTTTCCTTTTTTAGTCACCGCGTGTAGAAGAATCGGGCCTTTAAATTCCATGATCCGGCGCAGATTATGCACGAGCCCGTCCATGGAATGCCCGTCTACCGGCCCAAAATATCTGAACCCAAGCTCCTCAAAAAAGACTCCCGGAACCAGTAAATTCTTGATCCCCTCTTCTAACTTTTTGGCAGCCTTAAGCGCGCGGGTCCCGAATTTCGGAATTTTTTTAACCAGCTCCTGAGCGTCACTTCGTATCTTGTTATAGATAGGATTTACCATGATAGAATTAAGATAATGGCTGAGCGCGCCAACGGTTTTTGATATAGAGAGTTCATTATCATTAAGAATAACGATGATGTCTTTTTTAATATGCCCTATGTGGTTCATGGCTTCAAACGCCATGCCGTTTGCCAGCGCGGCGTCGCCTATCACGACCGCAACTTTCTCATCGGAGCCGCGAAGATCCCGTGCCGCGGCCAGGCCGATAGCGCTGGATAAGGAAGTGGAGCTGTGTCCCGTCGTAAAAAGGTCGTATTCACTTTCATTTTTATTGGGGAAGCCGCTTATGCCGCCCAACTGCCTTATCGTCTTGAAAGAATTCCTGCGTCCCGTTAACAATTTATGAGCGTATGCCTGATGGCCGATATCCCATAATATCTTGTCACCGGGCGCGTCTAAAACATAGTGTATGGCTACTGCCAGTTCCACCGCGCCGAGGCTCGAGGCCAGATGGCCTCCGGTTTCGGAGATGACGTCCACGATCTCCTGTCTTATTTCCATGGCGAGTTTCGGCAGGTCTTTTTGATCCATCTTCTTAAGATCCCTGGGGCTGTTTATCTTGCCCAACCATTTATTCATAGACTCTTTCTCATATTTTATTCTTTTCTATTTACGACAAAATCGGCTAACTCACGCAGATTATCGGCTTTGCTTCCGAATATTTTAAGCAAATCCTTCGCCCTTTCCGCAAGCTTCTGAGCTTCCTCGCGCGCGCCTGATAATCCGAAGATACCCACATAGCCGTCCTTATCCAGTATATCGTCGATGACTTGAAAGGCGAGCCCGATAAATTCTCCGTACTTCTGCAAGGCTTCTACTTTTTTATCAGGGGCGTTAGCCATGAGCGCTCCGGCCTTGGCGGATGCCGCTATCAGAGATGCTGTTTTGTGAATATTGATGTACTCCATTGTAGGCAGGTCCACTATTTTTTCATCTTTTACCTTCAGATCCATCACCTGGCCGCCGATCATGCCAAAGCTGCCTATAGCCTTTGATATTTCGAATATGATCCGCCCGGTTTTTGATTTATCTTTCCCCCTTGAAATGAGATTAAAGGCCAGCGTCAGAAGCGAATCGCCGGCCAGTATGGCAAGCGCCTCGCCGTATTTTACGTGGCAGCTTGGCTTTCCCCTGCGAATATCAGCGTCATCCATGGAAGGAAGATCATCGTGTATTAAGGAATAGGAATGGACCAGCTCAATAGCGCAGGCTATGGGAAGGGCGTTTTTCGTCTTCCCCCCGCAGATCCTTGAAGATTCAAGGACAAGCATCGGCCTTATCCTCTTGCCTCCGTTTAAGACACTATACCTCATGGCCTCATGTATGATCCTTGGGTGGATACTCCTCTTGGGCAGAAAAAATTCAAGCTTTTTATCTATAAGCTTCCTGTTTTTTTCAAAATATTTTTTTATCATATCTTTAGGTCAAAAGAGTCCGGGTGAGTCTTCGGTTTTTTTGGGGCGCTTCGGCCTTGCCTTGGACTTTTCTTCTTCGGAAGACCCTTCAAAAGGCTTAATATCGAATTTGCCGCCTGTTTTCATCAAAAGCTCTACCCTGCTCTTTGCCGCTTCAAGCTGCCGCGAGCAGACCTTGGAAAGCTTTACGCCCTCCTCATACCTGGACAGGGATTCTTCAAGCGACATGTCGCCGGTCTCAAGGTCAGAGACTATTTTTTCCAGTTTTTTAAGCGCTTCCTCGAATTTCATCTCTTTCATCACAGACCTCCGCTATCTTTTTCCACTTCACTTATAAAGCTGCCGTCGCCAAGGCGTGTTTGCACTCTGTCGCCTTTCTTAAGCTCCTTAGCATCTTTCAATATTATTCCTGTAGACAGATGCGTTGTTATGCTGTAACCCCTGGATAACACTTTGAACGGGCTAAGCATATCCAGCTTCCCGCATACGGCTGCAAACGCCGCTTTTTTCAGATCAAAGATGTGAGCAGTCCTTATTTCCGCGTTCCTGGCCAGATCATCCACTCTCTGCTGATACTGCTCTATGATGTTTATTGGCTGCTTCAATATATAACTTTCAGCCAGGGCCTTCAGCTCATCACTTAAGCGCGCGATCTTATCCAGCATTGAAGCGTCAAGCCGTTCAGACAGCTCATCCAATCTTGAAACAAGCTCTTCTTTTTCCGGGATGACAAGTTCAGCGGCAGCCGACGGAGTAGGCGCCCTTCTGTCTGAGACAAAATCAGCTATCGTCCAGTCTACTTCGTGGCCTACCGCGCTTATGATAGGTATATCGGAGGCGAATATTGCCCTGGCCACGGCCTCTTCATTAAAAGACCAGAGGTCTTCAAGACTTCCTCCGCCTCTTCCTACAATGAGCACATCGATCTTATTTTCCTCATCTATGCTGTTGTTAAAATCATTGAACTCATCTATCGCGCGGGCTATTTCTTTCTCCGCGCCTTCGCCCTGCACCTTTACCGGATTCAGGATGACCTCTACATTCTGAAAACGTCTTTTCACCACATTTAATATATCCCTTATCGCAGCCCCTGTCGGAGAAGTGACCACTCCTATGCGCGTTGGCAGATAGGGAATGGGCTTTTTCCTGGATTCGTCAAAAAGGCCTTCTTTCCTGAGCTTTTCTTTTAACTGTTCAAAGGCTATTTGAAGCGCGCCTATACCTCTGGGTTCGAGCTTGTCTGCGATAAGCTGATATTGGCCTCTCTTATCATATACGCTGATCCTTCCGAAACACACAACATGCATTCCGGCTTCTATTTTAAATTTAAGGCCTTTGTTGGCTGAGCGAAACAAAACACAATTGATCACGGCGCCGTTATCTTTTAAGCTGAAATATATGTGGCCGGAGGTATGTTTGGTAAGATTCGATATCTCACCTTCCACCCATACCTCTCTAAATGTATCCTCTAAGGTGATCCTTATAAGCCTGGTAAGTTCGCTTACCGTGTATATGTGCTTTTCCTGCAATGTCCCTTCAAGCACCATCTCAATGATTCTCCACACTGACTGAGCCGTTGCCCCTTAGAATCATATCTTTATCTTCATGGGGACTGGCAATAAAATCCTGCTCACCGCACCGCACCAATGTCTTATACTTCAGCCTATCCAGTAATATGGTATGGCCTGAAAAGAATAACGCCTCATAATCAGATGAGCATTTCTTGTCTTTTTTTCCGAAATTTTCCTTGTTTGTATGGGTGTTTCTGTTTCTTGGTTTCTGCGACGGGCAATAGAATGTATTCAGGTTAGCCACATATTTGTGATATAAAATGCCAAGCCAGCACTTCTTTTCTCCGGTCCAGATCATCGTAGTATAGGTGGTGACTCCGTTTTCACCGCTGCCTATCCAGTATCCGCTATTGTCATCAGCGTACATCATAAGGCCGATATACAACTTTCTGAGATTGCTCATGCATGCGGCGGTTTGAGCAACGCCTTTAGCTCCGTCGATCACTGATACTGTGATCACTACGAAGACCACTATTATACATGCTACCAACAATCCTTCGGTCAGGCTAAAGCCTTTCATCGCCAACCCCGTTTTTATTATATCAACCTAAAAAACCGTCTATCGAGCGCGCGGCTATCTTGCCGGCGCCCATCGCTTGTATGACCGTCGCCGCTCCCGTCACTATATCGCCCCCCGCGAAGATATCCGGTATAGAAGTCCGGCCTTCCGGATCCGCTTCTATGTAACCCTTTCTGTTCAATTTTAGATCCGGCATGGTGTCTAAAAGAAGAGGATTAGGCCCCTGGCCTATAGCGACTACTATTGTATCGATCGGCATTCTGTAATTTGAGTCTTTAATGGGAACGGGGCGCCTTCTGCCGCTTGCATCCGGCTCACCAAGCTCATTTTTAATCAACTCCACCTCTTTAAGCCATCCTTTGTCGTCGCCCCGCAATTTAACGGGGTTAGTCAGTAAATGAAACCTCACGCCTTCTTCCTCGGCATTCTCTATCTCTTCCTGCCTGGCAGGCATCTCCTGCCTTGAGCGCCTGTAGATAATGAATACTTCCTCCGCGCCAAGCCGCTTCGCGCATCTGACGGAATCAAACGCGACGTTTCCCCCGCCTATCACACCGACTCTCTTGCCGATAGTCACCGGAGTATCATATTCGGGAAAAAGATACGCCTTCATCAGGTTTACTCTTGTCAAAAATTCATTCGCGGAGTAGACACCGTTCAGGTTTTCGCCTTCCATCTCCATAAAATAAGGGAGGCCTGCTCCTGTCCCTATATAAAACGCTTTGAAGCCCTCGTCTTTGAGCTGTTGTATAGTCCTTGTCTTGCCTATCACATAGTCAGATTTAAAGTCGACTCCCAGGCTTTTAATATAATCAGCCTCGATCTCCACGATTCTTTTCGGTAATCTGAATTCCGGGATGCCGTAAACTAATACGCCGCCGAATTTATGTAACGATTCAAAAACAGTGACATCGTAATCCATCTTCGCCAGTTCCGCGGCGCACGTGAGGCCTCCGGGGCCGCTGCCGATAATGGCAACTTTCTTTTTTTTACGGTTTACGGTCAACGGTTTACGGTTTACGGTACTTTTGGAGCTATTTTGAAGCTCCCAATCCGCGGCAAAACGTTCGAGCGCTCCTATATTTATCGGCTTCCCCTTTTTCCCGAGTATACACTTTATCTCACACTGGTCCTCCTGCGGACATACGCGGCCGCAGACCGCCGGAAGGCTGTTCTTTTCTTTGATGTTTTTTATCGCCTTATCGTATTCCTTATCTTTTATGAATCCGATAAACTTGGGTATATCTATATTAACAGGGCATCCGTCTACACATTGCGGTACTTTACACTGGATGCACCTTTTAGCCTCGGCTATAGCTTCCTTTTCGGTAAACCCCTGGGCGACTTCGGAGAAATTCTTAACTCTTACACTTGCACTCTGCTTCCTCATAAAACTTTAATGACTCCTTCTCCTTATCCTTGAATCTCCTGTCTCTATTTATAAATTCAACAAAATCAATTTTATGGGCATCAAATTCGGGCCCGTCAACGCAGGCAAATTTAGTCTTATCGCCAACTTTTACCCTGCATGTGCCGCACATTCCCGTAGCGTCTACCATATTTGCGTTGAGCGATACGACCGTATACAGGCCATGGCTTCTTGTCGTATCGGCAACCGCTCTCATCATCATGATGGGCCCCACAGCGTATACCAGGTCATATTTTTCCTTATTAAGCAGTTCTTTCAGAACGTCGGTAACAAGGCCCTTTCTTCCCGCCGAACCGTCATCCGTGGTCAGATAGATCTCACTGCTTAAGGCCTTCATCTCATCGGTGAACAGAAGTAGTTCTTTGCTCCGTGCCCCTATAATAGAAATGATCTCATTTCCCGCCTCTTTATAAGCCTTAGCCACAGGATAGATCTCAGCGGTCCCTACTCCGCCTCCGACGCAGATTATTTTACCGATTTTTTCAATGTGGGTAGGCTTGCCGAGCGGCCCGATAATATCCATTATGCTTTCACCGGGCCCCATCGTGGCGAGCTCCATAGTCGTCCTTCCCACTTCCTGAAATATCAGTGAGATAGTACCTTCTTTTATATCACGTTCCACTATCGTCAAGGGAATGCGCTCTCCCTTTTCATTTATCTTCAAAACGATGAACTGGCCGGCCTGAACGTTAGCCGCAACATGGGGTGCCTCCAGCCTTATAAAGGTGATCTGGGAATTCAGCCTTTTTTTATCGATTATCTTATACATTATTCCTCTAACTTTTCCCTTATCCTTTTTATATCAACGGCCTTACCTGTCTCCTCGTCAATGGTGACCAGCGCGCCGTTTAACTGAATATTTTCTTCGGCCATCTCAAACCTCGTCGGAAGCTGTGTAATAAAGCGCGTCAGGATCTGTTCCGGTTTTCTTCCTATTACCGAATCATGCGGGCCAGTCATCCCTACATCGCAGATAAACGCCGTGCCCTTGGGGTAGATCCTTTCATCCGCGGTCTGGACATGCGTATGTGTGCCCAATATGGCGCTCACCATGCCGTCCAGATACCAGGCAAGCGCTATTTTTTCACTTGTGGCTTCAGCGTGGATGTCTATTATGATATTCGGCGTCTGAGCCTTGACCTCTTCCACTATACCGCGGCATACTCTAAACGGGCATTCTACACTTTCCATGAACACCCTTCCCACCAGATTGATGACACCTATCTTTATTTTTCCTTTTTTTATAGAATAAACGCCCCAACCCATGCCCGGCACGCCTTCGGGATAGTTGGCGGGCCTGAGCACTCTGTTATCTTCATCCAGGACTTCCATTATCTCTTTTCTCTTCCACACATGGTCGCCTGATGTGAGCACATTCACGCCGTATGAGATCAATTCCTCGGCTATCTTAGGCGTCAATCCGCTGCCGCCGGCGGCGTTTTCAGCGTTTGCTACGATAAAATCTGTTTTTTCCTTCTCTTTTATACGCGGAATAAGCTCGCGAACCGCCCGCCGCCCAGGTGATCCGACGATATCTCCTATAAACAGGATATTCATTGCTGATCCCTTCTACTTTGCATATTCAATCGCCCTGGTCTCGCGGATCACCGTGACCTTTATCTGGCCGGGATATTCCAGGCCTTCTTCTATTTTTTTAGTTATTTCTCTCGCCAGAGATACCGCTTGAGCATCCGTTATCTTATCCGGCTGTACGATAACGCGTATTTCGCGGCCGGCCTGTATGGCGAAAGATTTTTCAACACCCTTAAAGGAATCCGCTAGAGACTCCAGTTTTTCAAGCCTCTTTATATACGCCTCTAATGTCTCGCGCCTGGCGCCGGGCCTTGTCGCGCTTATCGCGTCAGCGGCCTGTACAAGCACTGCCATAAGGGTTCTCGGCTCTATGTCCTGATGATGCGCCTCTATGGCGTGGATCACGCTTTCCGACTCACCGTATTTTTTGGCAAGGTCGGCCCCTATGCTGGCGTGTGTACCTTCCACTTCATGGCTTGTCGCCTTGCCTATATCGTGCAGCATGCCGATGCGCCTTGCTAGAGTTGGATCCATCTTAAGCTCTCCGGCTAAAACGCCCATGAGAAAAGCAACCTCTTTTGAGTGCTGCAGGACATTCTGTCCATAGCTTGTCCTGTATTTCAATCTGCCTATCAGCCTCATGATCTCCGGATGCACGCTCTGAATGCCGACGTCAAAAACCGCCTTTTCGCCTTCTTCTTTTATGTGTTCATCCATCTCCTGTTTTGTTTTTTCCACTACTTCTTCTATGCGTCCGGGATGTATCCTGCCGTCCGCGATAAGTTTTTCAAGAGACCTCTTGGCTATCTCTCTTTTTACTATATCAAACCCGGACAGTATAACGGCTTCAGGGGTATCGTCGATGATGACATCCACTCCGGTCGCGATCTCAAGCGCCCTTATGTTCCTGCCTTCCCTTCCTATAATGCGGCCCTTCATATCGTCACTCGGAAGATTTACGACGCTTACCGTAGTCTCTACGGTATGTTCCGCGGCGCATTTCTGAATAGCCAATCCTATAATCTTCCTTGCTTCCTTATCGGACTTTGATCTTGTCTCCTCCGCGTATTTCTGTATCATCAGTTCCGATTCGTGCTTCACCTCGTTCTGAAGGCGGTTAAGAAGTATTTTCTTCGCCTCTTCCTTGGTCATGTTCGATATTCTCTGCAGCTTATTCTTCTCTTCCTCAAGAAGACGGTCAAGCTCCTGCTGCTTCGACTCATATTTTTTCTCTTTGCCCACAAGGGACCTGTCTCTGTCTTCTATGCTCTTTTCTTTCCTGTCCAGGACATCCACTTTCCTGTCCAGGTTCTCTTCCCGCTGTATCAACCTCTTTTCAAGGAGCGTCAGTTCCTGCCTTCTTTCCCGGGACTCCTTATCAAACTCCACCCTTGTCCTGTGAAGAAGGTCTTTTGCCTCCAGATCCACTTCCTTACGCTTGTTGACTACTTCTCTTTTGACCTCATCCAGTATCACCTGAGCCCTATCTTCGGCGGATTTCAGTTTTAATTTCGCCACTAATTTCCGTATAACATAACCGAAGATAAAAAAGAATACTGCCCCGATCGCTCCGAATCCGACATATGTCATATTTAAAGTGCTTAAATTATTCAATTAGATCATCCCCCTTCCTTATGAGATGAGTATCCTGCTGACAGGAATATCTGTGTCGTGTCTCGGGAGCTCATTTACCATCTGGAATTCAAAAGCCAATCCCACGGTTATCACGCTTCCGGGCGCCTTCTCCAAGAATCTATCGTAGTAACCGCCTCCGTGCCCCAGGCGATGGCCGCTTTTATCAAAAGCGAGCCCAGGGACGACCATAAGGTCGACTTCCTCCAGGGAAATCGGCCTTATGTGTTTTTCGTGCGGTTCGTGAATACCGTAATGGCTTTTTATAAGCTCCTTTTCTCTATCTCTCAGCTCTGAAGGCTTCAGCGTCTTCTCTTCCTTCAGAGTAATAGGTACGACCACTTTCTTTCCTATCGCGATGGACTCATCTATCATCTTATGCGTATCAACCTCGTAATGTTTGGAAACATAGAACATAACGCATTTAGCTTTTTTAAATTCATCTAATGAAAAAAGTTTTTCACGCAGGTCTTTTACTCTTCTTTCCTTATCCTCCTTTGGTATATTATGCAGTTTTTCCAGTATCTTTTCTCTTAGCTGCTGTTTTTGTAAGTTGACCATTTGCTATCCTATTTCTTCTTTTTCATATAATCTTCGATCGCGGACTTAAGCGCTTCCTCGGCAAGCATTGAGCAGTGCATCTTGATGGGCGGCAGCCCCCCAAGCGCCTCCGCTACGGCTTTATTGGATATCTTAAGCGCCTCTTCAACGGTCTTACCGATGACCAGGTCCGTGACCATGCTGGATGTGGCAATAGCGGCGCCACACCCGAACGTTTTGAATTTTGCATCGATAATTTTTTCGTTTTCGATTTTTAAATAGATCCTTAAAATATCACCGCATACCGGATTTCCGACGTTACCCACGCCGTCGGCATCCTTGATCTCCCCCACATTATGGGGGTTCATAAAATGTTGCATTACTGTTTTACTATATGGTTCCATTTTCAGCCTCTCGTCCCGCTATCATATAGCGGTGACATATCGCGTAATTTCTTTATTATGGGAGGTATCTCCCGGACTACTATGTCTATGTCTTTTTCCGTATTAGCGCGCCCCAGTGAAAACCGCACAGAACCCTGAGACACGGCGGCATCCACTCCCATCGCCTTTAACACATGCGACGGCTCCAGGCTGCCTGAAGTGCATGCCGAGCCGCTTGAAGCCGCTATTCCCTTCAGATCCAGGTTTAAAAGTATCGATTCTCCTTCGATATACTTGAAGCTTACGTTTAAAGTATTTGATAATCGTTTCCTCGGGTGCCCGTTCAGCTTTACATCTTTTACATTGGCGCTGATGCCATTCCACAACCTATCTCTTAAAGCTGTTAACCGTACGGATTCGCTCTCCAGATCACTTTTTGCCAGTTCACACGCCTTGCCTAGGCCTGCGATCCCCGGAACGTTTTCCGTGCCAGCCCTGCGGTTCCTCTCATGGTGACCGCCCTGGATAAAAGGCGTGATCTTTGCCTTTTTATTTATGTAGATGGCGCCGATTCCTTTGGGCCCGTATATCTTGTGCGCAGACATAGATAAAAGGTCTATGCCCATCTTCTCGGCATTTATCGGCACCTTGCCCACAGCCTGAACAGCGTCTGTGTGAAAAAGAATTCCTTTCGAGTGGGCGATCTCTGCTATTTCCTCAACAGGCTGTATCGTTCCCGTCTCATTATTAGCAAACATCACGCTTATCAGAATAGTGTCGTCTCTTACAGCGTTTTTAAGCGCCTGTGGATCCACAACACCGTACTCGTCTACCGGCGTATAAGTGATCTCATATCCTTCCTTCTCGAGAAACTCGCACGGGCTTAAAATAGCATGATGCTCTATCTTGCTTGTGATAATATGCTTACCCTTTTTCTTAAGCGCGTGAGCCGCGCCTTTTACCGCGAAGTTGTCAGATTCAGTGCCTCCGCTTGTAAATACGATATCCGCAGGCTCGCAAGGGCCGATCAATCCGGCCACTTTTCCGCGCGCCTCTTCAACGGCTTCCCTTGCCGCCCTCCCGAACGAATGCATGCTCGAGGCATTGCCGTATTCAGTCTCAAGAAAGGGAAGCATCGCTTTCAACACATTCGGATGTACCGGAGTAGTCGCGTTGTGGTCCATGTATATCTTTGTCATAATGCCTCCTTAGGTTTACGGTTTTCGGTGTACGGTTTTCGGTTTTTAGGATCCAACGGGTGTTCCGTAAACCGAGAACCGAAGACCGAGAACCGTGAACCGTACACCGAAAACCATTAAATATGAAACATATATTTATGTTCTACCGTTTTATCGATCCCCATTTTTTTCGCGTCGCTGCATAAGTCTTTAAGGGATACGCTGTCAAGCGTCTCGTCAACAGCATTTTTTAATTTCTTCCAGACTGTTTTCGTTACGCACTTATCTATCATCTTACAGTTTTTCTTATTATTACTATTAACGCAGTGGACCGGCGTAATACCGCCATCGAGTATACGTACTATATCCCCTACGGTGATATCTTTGGGCTTTTTTGACAAAATATACCCGCCCTTCGGGCCGCGGACACTCCTCACCAGGCCGTTCCTTCTGAGCTTGCTCAAAAGCTGCTCAAGGTACGGTATGGATATGCTCTCCCTTCCCGAGATATAAGAAACAGAAATAGGGTTGCGGCCGTGATGAAGCGCCAGCTCGAACATAGCCCTTATGCCATATGTGGATTTAGTGGAAATACCCATATTATCTCCTAATTATGTTTATAATAGCTGAAATTATATTGTAATGTATCCGACCATTATTGTCAACTATAATGAGTGAGATCTTACTTAAGCGAGCGGTTGCGGGGCTTAAGCATTTTGGAATGGTCTTTGGGAGGATTGTATACTGTTAGAAGATGCAGTTTGCCTCTATCTTTCAATTCATTATATATCAAAGCCCATGCGCAGTCCATAGACCTGTCGACTTCGCATTTGCCTTCATCCACTCCTCCGCAAGGACCGTTCATCAGCCCTTTAGGGCAACGCGTTACCGGGCATATCCCGCCGGTGAGCTCAAGAATACAATCACCGCACGCGCTGCACCTTTCCTTAAAAACACCGCTCTTATCTACCGCGCCCATAAAGAGAGTATCGCAAATAAGATGGACCGGCTTGTACTCTCTAAGATTTTCTTTAAGGCTTTGCGCGCCTAACCCGCAGGCCATTATCACAATAGCGTCAGCGTCTTTTACAGCCTCTTTATTCTTGCCGAGCGCCGTCCGCACCTGGCTCGCGACACACGGAGCGTCAGGAATAACGAAACCTGTAGCCTTTTTACCGCTATCTTTGAGGAATTTTTTCATCTGCGCCACTTCTTTTTCTCCGCCCGTTTTACAGACTGTGGCGCATTCCCCGCAGCCGAAGATAAAGATCTTATCCTCGCCCTTGAGATACTTTAAAATTTCGTTTTTATCCTTCTGCTTCGTTATTATCATGACGTTCCCTAAAGTACCGCTTTACAAAACAGCTTCCACCTTTTTTACTTCCGGGACTTCCTTCTTTAAATTCTGCTCCACAAAATTGGCCAGCGTCATCTGGCTCATCGGGCAACCCGCGCAGGCGCCCTTTAGCCGGACCTTCACTACTCCCTCACCCGTTACATCAACAAGCTCTATATCTCCGCCGTCAGCCTGCAGGGCGGTCCTTAACTTATTTAACGCTGTTTGTACTTTGCCCTTCATAGCGGCTTCCTTTCTTTTCACAGAAGAGGTTTTATTCTGTCTTCAAAATAATCTTTTTTTCTGGCGCCTATTATCTTCTCGGTGATGACTCCGTCTTTGTCGATGATAAATGTGGTCGGGATACTCTGGACGGGGCCGTATGTATTTGATACCTGGCCGTCATCCATCAGAAGCGGATAGTTTATCTTATACTTTTCCGCGAACGCCTTGACTTCATCTACGCCGCCCCTGTCAAGCGATACCCCTATTATCACAAACCCATCGTCGCCGTACTCATCCATAAGCTCAATAAAATCAGGTATCTCAGACTTGCACGGCGGACACCACGTCGCGAAGAAGTTCAGGATAATGACCTTGTTCTGATGGTCCGATAATCTCTCGGTCTTATTATTGATGTTCTCAAGAGAAAAATCCGATGCCTTTTTATCCGCGCTTTCGACCGGGCTTGAGCAGCCGACGATCAAAATAATGCCTGCTAAAAGTAAAAATAATAGGTTCCTCGCTTTCATGTCTCACTCCCCTTTTTAGAGGTTAAAATCAAGTGCCAGCTATTATACCATATAAACGCCCAAAATCAACATAAGACCGATGAATATAAGAAGCAGGCCGCAGACGAATTTAACTACTGACATATACTTCCTCACCTTGGCAAAATACAGCAAAAACGAGTTTAGTAATAACGCCGCGGTAATAAAAGGTATGGCTATGCCAAGTGAGTAGATGCTCAAAAGCCATACACCGCGAAGCATGTTCTCGCTTGTCCCGGCAAGCACGAGCACTGAACCTAGAATAGGGCCTACACACGGTGTCCACGCCGCCGCGAATGTTATGCCTAGAAGCAGCGATCCGATCTTGGAACCCTTTTGCAGCTTAAAATCGGCTTTTTTCTGCTTATTGAGAAAATTGAGCTTAAAAACACCCATAAGATAGAGGCCGAAGATGATCACAAGGCCCCCGCCTACTCTGCTTATTATCGTACGGTAAGCTATAAGCAGCTTCCCCACGTAGGAGGCGGATGCTCCCAGTGCGACAAATACGACTGAGAAGCCTAAAATAAATAACAATGAGTGTACGAATATCTTTTTGCGGGTCTCTTTGTTTTGACCCTCTTTCAGCTCATCAAAAGATATTCCCGTAATATAAGAGATATACGCCGGTATGACCGGCAATATGCAAGGTGACAAGAATGTCAAAAGCCCGGCGGCAAACGCCGCCCATAAAGATATGGTCTCTGTTTCCACTATTACCTTATCCTCATTTTTAGCTGGTTAAGTTTTGCATCCATAACGTCCAATTTTTCAAGGATCACCTTCTGATTCGCCAGGACCCGGCCGAGGCCATCCTCTTCCTCAGCGGTTACTGTTTTATCATACATCTCAAATACGAAAAACGCTATGACGACGACCAAAAGTAAAATAAATACGATGCGGCCCATATCCACCTCCGGTTTAGTTATGAGTTCTGAGTTATGAGTTGGGAGACTAAAATCCCTCTAAATTATCTTCGCCTGATAAGTACCGCTTTTCGTTTTACCGTATTGGCGTGCCAAAAAAAGAGACACAGCCAGTAAAAGCGCGCCTGTAAATATCGCGATAAGTTCTTTATGCTTATGGATTCCTATTGAAGGGGCGATCTTAAGGCCGGCGAAGACACCTATTAGAAAAAAAACAGCGGGTAAGAGATAAACCAGGACTATGGCTTTGATCATCGACGATGAATCTATCTCAAGCGTTACCTCGTCTCCCGCTTTTACCTGCCCCGCGATAGCAGCCTTTATAGTCATATCGCCGTTTGAACTTACGGAACAGGCCTTGCAGCCCGGGCAAGCCGAGTGCCTTTTGAGACTTACTACTGCCTCACCGCCCTCTATGGCCCGCACTATCCCCTTCTCCCTCATAGGATAGTATTATACCATATAAAAAGGGGACAGACACTTTTTTAGCCTCAAAAAAGTGTCTGTCCCCTTTTACTCCTTTTACTGCTATTTTACCGGCCGTTCTGCCAGAGGCTTGAATTTGAGTCCGGAATCCGCGCCGGGTATTGACTGGACGGATTCTGTGAGATAGAATTTCTTATCTTTGATATTCGTCTTTAGTATTTCCGATATCTCCATGGCTTTACTGTAACTCGATAGCCCGGCCGTGGGAACTTCTTTACCCTTTACCGTAATGGAGCCGGCTTTCAGCTGTTTGTAGTTTGCTTCGCCTAATGATTCGGGCTTACCTTGCGGATAGGCCTCTGAATAATCGACGATCTGAGCGAAGATATCTTCGTCTTTAACCGCCGTATACTTTACGATCTCCTCGTTCAGGATAGGTATAGGAATACCAATACCAACTGTAAGCGTCACGCCGTATCCTAAAAACGAAGAGCCCAGCAACCACTTTGAAGACATCTGCTTAAGATCTCCGAAAACAGCTAATGTCCCTGCCGGCGCTTGCGGAACACCGTTCGCCTTTCTCTTGACTGTGGGGTTATGCTGCGTCCCCTGCCAGTAGACATATCCCTCGCCGCCGCCCAGGAATATCCGTGTTCCGACACCGAGTGTCTTATAGTGCGGATCGTTCAAAAGCGGGGATAATTGTCCGGCGCTGCAATAATTGGCATTACCCAGTTTTGACTTAAGCACACCCATATACGTGTATATGGTCTTACCGGAGAGGTTCACCGCTATATTATAATTTTGATAGCAGTTTCTCGGGTTAAGCAATACAGCTTCATTTATATCCTTCATCTTTATAAGAGTATCGAGTTTCTTTCTGGGATAGCAATCCGTGCCGTAAGCAGTGGCAGAAAGCCTGAGATTCTTACCGGCTACAAGATCCTCTATCACATGCGCTCCACCGTATTTAAATTCACCCGGATATACCTTATTCCTGGGGTCATCGTCCGGTATAGCGGTAGCGCCTACATAGAGGTCGACTGCGGCAAACCCCGCATATACAGGTACATCATTTACTGTTACCTTTCCGCCGCCAAGCTTCATCTTTGGCTTTGTGTGCCCCACATTGAAGTACGCGCCGCTTGAGCACATCGGGCCAAAGGTACCGGTTGTGACAATATCCACCTGTTCCGCCGCTTCACTCGCGCCCTTCTTCGCGACTATGTCGATGATCTCCTCGGCGTTGACCACCACCACATCGCCTCTTTTAATCTTTTCGTTTATCTCTCTTATTGTCTTTGCCATTATTCAAATTCCCCTTCCCTCATTTAAAAAGATCCGTTGTAAGATAACGTTCGCCTGTATCCGGTAATATAACGACTATTCTTTTGCCTTTTGACTCCTTCCTCTTAGCCACTTCGTACGCGGCGTGAGCCGCGGCGCCGCTTGAGATGCCGGCGAGTATACCTTCTTCTCTCGCGAGCCTCTTAGCGAATTCCTTAGCTTCGTCATTTCCCACTTTAAATACCTCGTCAATAAGATTTTTTTCAAGCACATCCGGCACAAAACCGGCTCCGATACCCTGTATCTTATGAGGGCCGGGTTTTCCTCCTGATAACACGGGAGAGTCAGTCGGCTCTACCGCCACTATATAAAAATTTTTATTTCTCCTTTTGATGACCTGGCCTACGCCTGTGAGCGTTCCGCCGGTTCCCACTCCCGAGATCAATATATCGACCTTTCCATCCGTATCCTTCCATATCTCTTCGGCCGTAGTCTCTCTATGTATTTTAGGGTTGGCCTCATTCTTAAACTGTTGCGGCATGAACGAATTTGGTGTTTTTTGAGCTACTTCTTCTCCCTTTTTCACGGCACCGCTCATACCCTCCGCACCCGGAGTCAATACAATACTAGCCCCGAAAATAGCCAGCAGTTGACGCCTCTCAACGCTCATCGTCTCCGGCATCGTCAATATCAGCTTATAGCCTCTCTGCGCGCATATAAATGCCAGCCCTATACCCGTATTCCCGCTCGTAGGCTCTACAATAGTCGCGCCTTCCTTTATTAATCCCTGCTTCTCGGCTTCCTCTATCATAGAGATCCCTATCCTGTCCTTCACGCTTCCACAGGGATTAAATGACTCTAATTTCGCTAAGATGTCAGCCTCAACATCCTTGCCGATCTTGTTTAACCTGACCAATGGTGTCCCGCCAATAATCTGAGTTATATTTTCATATATTTTAGCCATTTTCTGTCTCCCTTACCTTAAATCATAAGTTACTTGTATGGACAATACAGATAAAAAGGTTATCATATACTATAAATCTTGTCAAGTATTTTTTTAACATTTTTCATTTTATATATAAGTAATTTAGTCAGGTATATGATTAAAAAAATATTACCTCAACGCGCTCTCAAGGTCTTTCAATTCCAGCTCGAACTCCTGTATGGCCTGCAGGATCTCTTCTTCCTCTTCGGGTAGAACACCTTCTTTTTCTACATTACGGGGCCCTTTTTTCTCTTTTTTCCTGGCCTTTAACGCCGCTTCCCGCTCCCGCGTATCGCTGTCTTTCTGTAATTTCGCGAGCTCTCTTTGCCGCTTCGTTTCCTCAAGTTCTTTCTGCTCTTCGGTCTTTTGGTTTTCAGCTCTTTCTGCCAACTGTTGCCTTTCAAGCTCTCTCTGCCGCTTCTTTTCTTCTGATCCGGCCTTTCTCTCCTCTTCAAGCTGCATCTCGGCCTCAGCCCTTTTTTCTTTCTCAAGCTCCTTCCGGCGCCCCATCTCGTCCAGCTTGGCTTTTCTCTCCTCCCCTTTCTTCTTTTTTGCCTCTATCTCCCTCTGCCGCTCGATCTCTTTTCTTAAGCTCATATCTTTTAAATACGCCTTTTTATCGGCATCACTCTTTTCTTTACTTTCTATTTTTTTGGCCTGTTCCTTAAGGTTTCTTAGCTCCTTTTCATTCTTTGCCCTTACCTTCTTTAGCCTCTCACCTTCCTTATTTCTGGTTGTAAACTCTTTTTTATTTCTCTTCTTTTCGTCAAGCTTCGCCTGCTTATCGGCTTCTATTTTGCGCCTCTCTTCGAGCGCTTCCTGCCTTGCCAGGTCTTTTTCCTGTTTTTTCTCCTTAAGCCTTGCCCTTTTTTCAGCTTCTTTTCTCTTTTTCTCCTCGACCATCGCTTTTTTATCACCAAGTTTTCTCTGGCGTTCAAGATCTCTCTGGCGTTTTGCCTCTTTTTTAGCTTCCTCCCTTTTAGCCTTTTCCGCTTTGGCCATTTGCGCTTCATACTCTTTTTTCGCTTTTAATTCTTCCTTGCTGGCCTTCTCTCTGGTTTCTTTCTCGCGCTTCTCCGCAAGCTTCTTCTCCGCAAGCTTCTTCTCCGCCAGTTCCTTGCGGCGCTTGTCATCAAGCTTTTTCTTTTTTTCGAATGCCTTCCTGCGCTTATCCTCTTCTCTATTAACTCTCTTTTCCGCGTCTTTGCGTTTTCTTTCTTCCAGTTTTACTTTTCTTTCCGCCTCTTTTCTTTTCTCTTCCTCGATGCGCCTCTGTTTCGCGAGTTCCCTTTGCAGTTTATCCTTATCTTCCCTGGTCTCTTGATCCTTTTCTCTCTTTAATTTTTTGGCAAGCTGCTCTTCACTTCTCTCCTCCTCGCGGCTTTTCTTATCTTCTTCCTTAATCACTACGTGCTTCTTCAGTTGCTTCTGCTCGTCCATCTTCCTCGCTCTCGCGTCTTCCCTTGCGTTCACAAGATACTTCTTGATATCCCCGTCTTCGGCTAACTCAATGGCTTTGCTGAATTTTTCTATCGCCTCATCAAAGCTGCCCCGCTCCGTGAGATTGGCCGCCTCTCCATGAAGCCTTCTTATCTCTCTTTGTCTCACGTATTTGAGTTCCTGGGCATGGGCCGGCACGGAAGCGGCAAAACATGCCGCAAGCAGGATCAATATCACATATACTATTATTTCTTTTATTGATATTCTCATATGTATAATGAGCTAATTAGAATAGTAGAGTATCACATAAGATTACTATATAAGCGGCTGAAAGTCAAATAATAATTAGGGACGGAGCCTGATTAGGCTCCGTCCCTAATTACCTGCACTGGACAAATTGTCAATACAGATTACAATATGTCCATTATTAATTTGGACTAGCAGGGACAGACACTTTTAATCGTCTTGAGTGAGGAGGGGGAGTTCGATATTGAAGTATTCGGCGATATTTGTGAGTTGTACATCGCCTGGCACTTCAGAGTCGCTCTCCCAGTCTAAAATGACTTCTTTTATTACACCGATCTCATACGCAAGTATCTGTTCTGTGATGTCATTCATGTATCTCAAAATCTCGATCCTTCTTCCTATCGAATCAGCCCTGTCCATCAGATTATCGATCAATACATTAGTAAGATCAGGATGAAGTTGGCATATACCGTATAACCGTTTGCCGGCCATCTCACGTTCAGTTTTATCCTCGTTATCTATGATTTCACCTGTAAGTATATATATCTTAAGGCTTACTTCATCTCCGTTGGCAATCGCATCAAGTAAACCCGGGGTGATGAGTTTGTTTTCCCGGCAGACGGCAATGATCTCTACAAAGAGATCTATTAAAACGGGGCTATTAAGCAGGTTCTGTAATTCCATGAAATATGCCGGCGCGGCAATATCCCCTCGGGAGGAACGCTGGGTAAGCTCCATACGCTGTGCCATAGCTTCGTTGAGGATAGTTAT
>JADHVZ010000028.1 GCA_016783745.1 Candidatus Omnitrophota bacterium
TATCTGTTGTTCTGCATGATTGTTATGATAGTCTATATCCTTTGTGTATAAGAAGGTAAACAATTCATCCTTATGCCGGTTAAGCCTTTTTACAAACCTTTGCAGAATTCTCTTATTAGGGTTTGGGAAGTAAAAATCTTTTAACCTTTGCGTTATCAGCAGCCTCTTTCGGTAATAGGCCTCATCCCACTCTCTATCCTGGTATTGCTGGTATAGTTTTATCGACTCTTCAAATAATCTCTTAAGCCTTTTACAATACCGTAGAACTTCTTTATCATCGTGCCAGTATTTTATCACCTTTTTTAGGTCACGCAGGATATGAATAAGGCAGCGCTGTTTGCCCTTGGTTTTTATCTTATTGTAGGCAGATAGAAAATCTGAGATTAAAACCCCCCCGTAGCCTTCTCCAAGCAATTCCTCTACTACCCTCTGACCCCTGGATTTGTCTATGTGGGTGATGGATATCTTTTTATTGGATAACTTCCAGAGCCAGTGGTTATCTCCGTTTATATTCCAGCCTGTCTCATCCATATGTATGAAGCTGGATTGTTTTAAGGCATCAATCAGCCTTTGGTATACGGGTAGAGCTTCCTTCTTAAGCTGGTCCCTGAAGCCTGTAATGGAAGAGGCGGCTATATTTAACTTAAAGACCTTATTGAATATCCCGGCAATATCCCGCTCGGATATCTTGACGGCATATTTCAGGAATGCCGCTAAGGCCTTGGCCTTAGGGCCGATATAGCTTTTGGCAAGCTCTGTTTTGCCTTTAGCCGCAATTGTTTTCCTGCAGACTTTGCAATAATATTTGTGCTTGCGAAAGAGCGTTACTTCAGCCCTCGGTAGGATTATGTCTTCTTGAATATGTTCTTCTACGGTCTTACATTCAGTTATATCGCTTGAGCCGCATTCAGGGCAGGCGTCTAGTGTGACATCCTCAATTTTGTCTATTTTTTTTGGTTTTTTCCTAAACCAGCCTATGTGTCCGAAGAGGCCGCCTTTCTTTTCGGGTGGCGCCTGTGGCTGTTTATCCTCCGGAGGCTTTTTCTTATTAGGCTTATACCTTTTTGCGCGAAACTCTTCCAGCTGGAACTTCAAGTACGCGTTTTCTTCCCTAAGAAGTTGGTTCTCTTTTTCAAGTTCTAGGAACTTCTTGTAAAGCTTCTTTTTGCTCATTTTCCAGTGAGTAATTTTATGTTGATGTCGGATAGAATGTTCAAAACGCCTTTTACCTTCCGGTAGCTTTTTATATGCCCGGCTGCCTTTTTCACTTGAGCCTGAGGAATGTAAATCATTCTTGTCTTTCCCCTATAGCTCTGGGATAAGTATACTGCCTTGTGCTTTTGCCCCCTAAGGCAGCGGCAGTTAGGCTTCCCGCAGAAGCGGCTCATTATTACCAATGAGCCCCTGATGCATTCTTCAGGTTTGGACATATTGCCAAGCGTCTTCTTGCGCCTCTTAAGCAACCTTCTGCCATTCATACATCGTCTTTTTTCTGATAGCATATTAACATATCAGATTATAGCACAAAAAAATAATCCTTTCAAGGATTTCGCTTAACAATATATGCATGCTGTTCTGGCTATAGGGGTAGTTTAGATGGCGCTTTGGATGGCTGAACTATTACCAAAAAAAGTGTCTGTCCCCTTTTGCATGTTAAGGCTGAAAAAAGGTTGTTATAATGCCTTGACGATGCCTATATTATCATGTATACTTACTCGGTAGACGCTAAAAAGGGAAGGGCGTTATTTTTTTGTTCATAATTTAAGTAAATTTAAAAAGTGGGATAAAACAATAGAATCTGCAGGCTAATATGAAAAGCATAAAATTAAACAAAAAAACATTGATCGTAACAATTATAGTGGTTATTGGAATATTAATAGCCGCTGGGGGAGGATACGCTCAGTCATTTGAGGCAAGAGGTAAATTGACTAAACAATTGAGAAATAAACTGAGCAGGGCCCGCGGCAATGACGAGTTTAAGATCTTGATCCGTATGAGGGATAATCCAGGCGCGACTTCGCCAAATGGCCGTTTAGTAAGGCCTGCCGGTGAAAGAAGGCACGCAAGTAGGGCTATCCGCGAAATGCGCTCCGCTGCGCGCGCCTCTCAGGAGAATATTGATGGTGTATTAGAGGCCGAGAGAAATAGGGGCAGGGTCAGGGGAATCAGAAAATTCTGGATCGTCAACATGATGTCTTGTACTGCTACCGAAGATGCTATAAATAGGCTAGGTATGCAGGATGATGTTGTAAGCATTTATGAAGATAAAATAGTGCGGC
This sequence comes from Candidatus Omnitrophota bacterium, assembly GCA_016783745.1. Classification (GTDB taxonomy): domain Bacteria; phylum Omnitrophota; class Gorgyraeia; order JAHIPI01; family JAHIPI01; genus BS750m-G14. The sequence goes on from JADHVZ010000028.1 coordinate 2,280, forward strand.
TTCCCGAAATAGAGACCATGGGAGAGCTGGAGTTGCTGGCTGATATATCAGATGATCACACATGGGGGGCAGATAGAATAAATACCTCAGCTTTTTGGGATCAGGGATATTACGGCGCAGGCGTTGTCGTAGGAAGCATTGACACGGGAGTTTACGCCGAGCATCCTGATCTTGCCGGAAAGATGGCGGCTATAGGCAATGGTTCTGCCGGATGGTATGATGCCTTCGGTTTAAGCCCTCTGCCTGTCGATGATCTTGGGCATGGGACACATACTATCGGTATCATGGTGGGCGGAAGTGAAAATGAAAGTGCCATGACGATCGGTGTTGCGCCCGATGCCAAATACTACTCTGCCCGAATATTTATGCGGGGAGAGGACACTTATAACAGCACAGTGTTACACGCCGCGGAGTGGATGCTTGACCCTGACGGTGATCCTTCAACAGATGATTTTCCGGATATTATCTGCGGCTCCTGGGGATCTACCGATCCCGGCAGTAGCGACGAATGGTTCAGGGAGATGGTGCAGAGCTGGAGAGACGTAGGCATTATACCGGTGTTTGCTGCCGGGAATAAAGGCCCTGGCGCCGGCAGTGTTTCGGATCCGGGAAATTACCCCGAGTCGTTCAGCGTGGGCGCCGTAGATATTACAGATAAAATCATGGATTTTAGCAGCCGGGGTCCCGCGCAGTATGATGGCCGGGAGATCGTAAAGCCTGATATCGCGGCTCCCGGCGATTACATTATATCGGCATTAGCAACCGGTTCGGAATATGATATTGAAAATGGCTCTCACAAAATAGGAAACGACTTATTCTGGTCAAACGGGACAAGCGCCGCCGCTCCTTATGTAGCCGGAGCCTGCGCTCTTATCAAAGAAAAATATCCGGATTTTTCAGGTGATGATATAGTAAACCTCCTTTGCGGCACTGCCTCTGATCTGGGTGAGTCTGTTTTTGCCCAAGGTAACGGCATGCTTGATCTTACGGAGGCAAGTGAGGCGACTGCCGTATTCAGGCCGGGTGTTATATATCTGGGAGAAAACGAAGACGAGACGCAGCAGGCATGGAATACGCAGGCGCAGATCGAAATAAAAAATCTGACTCAACTATATCAAACATATTCTATTGTCCTTCAGGGCGGACTCCCCGAAGGATTAACGGCGCAGATCACGCCTTCTTTAGTCGCACTCGCTCCGGGCGGCTCAGAAACATTAACGCTATACATATCCGTCGATAATACCGTATTCGCCGATATGCTGGAGGCGCCTTATATATACAGATTCAGGATTATCGCGACCTCCTCCAATGATACCGTGACCGCCTACTTTATGTTTAAAAACGGCCTTGACCTGCGGCTGGATCTAGATATGCCTTGTGACGAGGTAATCGTACATGATAGGGCCGAGTGGAAAGACGTGGAGTACAATACGGCGGGCTCGACGCAATTGATGATCAATATCCTGAAGCCGGGTATCTACGATCTCATTATGACTTTTAAAGAAGACGGCGTTATAAAATATGTGATAAAAGAAGGCGTCGAATTATTTGATGATCTGGATATGCGGGTTTCCGCGGACGAGGCATCGAACCGTGTATTCATAATGCCAAGGGATAAAGAGGGGTATGAGCTTCCGGCCACAGCATACCGAGGCCTTGAAGTGAAACACAAAATATTTCCGGCCGGAACTGACCTTACGCTTGAAGGCGAAGAGGTCTTTGTGTCGGATCTGAGCGGTGATTATGTACTGAAATGGACGGCTGTTGATTCGGTGAACGGCGAATATTATTTCTTAAGCGGCCGGCATGAAACGGGAGTTACCAGAGATATAATCCTGAGCAATGATCCGCTTGAGATCAAGGCAGTGAGCGTAACATATAACAATTATTCACAATATGCCAGACTATATGTTGAGGACTTTTTTAACGGCGGCAGGGAGGCGAGATTCGCCGCGAATGAACCGGAGGCGCCGTTTGTCGTCGATTACTATTTTTGCGCGGATCAAAGTATGGATGACCCGTACAGGTTCAGCTCAAAGGTATATTCTGAGGATTTCCTGACATCGATCGAGCCCGATGATTCCCTGCTTTACGAGACGCAATTTATTGACTTCCCGGATCAGAATACCGTAAGGATGCAATATATTGAAAGGGGTATGGGCTTCGAGGAAAGCGATGCCTGCAAAACCATGTATGAGACGCATGCCAATAAATTATTTTTCGGATTCGGCCCTCCGCATTTTACAGGTAAAATGGATAATACAAACCTGTCTATTATATTAAAAACGGCTCACTGGGGCGGCGAGGACGCGAAAAATCTGTCAAATACCCTGTACCTTAACCAGATGTATGATAGGCCGGAAGTAGAGACTATAGATTTTGAATTATACAGAAATAACGTGCTGTTAGATGAAGGTGGGCTCGATCTGGCAATAATGCCGTCCTGGGTGGCATCAGCAAGCCGGCGCGGAAATTATACAGTTGTTCTAAAAAACCAGTACTCCATTGCCGGAGAAATAGGGCAGGGCATTACTACACTTGAGTTTGATAAATCAAGTACTGTTGATAAAAATCCGCCGCATCTTCTTGGGTTGCAGATATTAAGCGGTGATGATGTAACCGAATGCATTAATACATCAAGGCAAAATAAGGTAAAATTCAAGGTCGGAGATAATAGAATCGTTACCCGGGCGAATTTATACTACAGGATCCCGGGAGAAGAATGGAGCGAACTGGTATTGGAATTAGTAAATGGCGAATACATGAGCCTGCTGCCCAGGCTGCCCGAAGGTGTTGCCGACATTAAGATCACGGCACGGGACGGAACAGGCAATTCTATAACATATGAATTAAGCCCTGCATTCAAGATTGAAACTGCGCTTAGCATGCTATTAGGCGATGTTACAGGAAACGGTGATGTATCATCCTACGACGCATCCTTAGCTGCCCAGTATTCAATAAACCTTATAAGCTTGCCACCGGACGCGGTGCAGCGGGCTGATGTCACCGGAAACGGCGATGTATCATCATACGACGCATCTCTAATCGCCCAGTACGCTATAGGCCTTATTGACGGATTCTAGAATGGGGACAGACACTTTTTTTGCAGCGTTGTCCCCTTTTATTTTGCTAGTGCGCGTGTAAGATAGCCACCCGTCATGGCGTCGATGCCTGCCGTAAGTTCCTGAAGGCGCAGCTCCTTGTCTATGAATTCATACGTGTCTTTTGGCGGGTTTTGCGCTAATTCCACCTGCAGTTTCCTCCTGGCAAAATACAAGTGCGTGACCTCATCCAGCACATCGTCCCTGAGCTGCACCATCAGCTTGCTTCTGACGTCGATCAAGGTCTGGTCTCCGTTCCAGATAAGGTCGCCAAGATCCCATGTGCATGTTATGTCCCATCCTGTCTTTTCATCCTCAGGCCCTATTATCCATCTATCAGGGTTTGACCCGGCATCCCAATGCAAGCCTTTGGAGCTATCCCGGTCAACGCTGAAAGAGAGTTTCGGTAATAAAGCTTTCGTCTTTGCGGCTGTACGCCAGGCAGCTATCTTATCCGGGTGTACCTCCGCGTATCGTATCGCGACTTCCTGAATCTCCTGATAGCTTGGCTCATTGTTGAAGTCTTGTAAAGCGGATGTTGCCTCCTCAGCCGGTGTGAATTCTTTTATCGAGTACAGATCCCCTTCAGACTTGTAGACCCCGTTTTCCGTCGCGAGCCATAAGGTATCTTGCTCAGGGCCTATCGCGATAAAGGCGGCTGCTTTTGAATCAAGCCCGTTATAAAATTCCTTCCATATATTTTCTTTATCGGAGAATCTGAATATCCCGCCATCAGTAGAGATAAACATATATCCTCTATCATAGGATGGGATGATGAGATTTTTTATGTTGTGATCTAGCAGCCCGGTCTCCGTCATATTTTTCCAGGAAGAGCCGCTATTTTCGCTTTTGAATATTCCTCTTTCCGTGACAAGATATATTATTGAAGGATTAAACGGGTCAACGGATACCCATGTGGGAGCGATCGGAAGCTCTTCCTCGATGTATTCGTCACCTTCCTGATGATCTATTGTATTTTCGGAAAATATCTTGTTCCATGTAGCCGCCCCGTCCTCTGACTTAAAGAGGCCGTTATCGGCAGCAGCAAATAAAATATCCCTGTCTATATGATTTCCAGCTATAGCTTTTATGTTTACCGCTGAAAGGCCTTCGGAAGACCTTGCCCAGTTTTCACCGGCGTCTTTTGTGACGAATATACCGCTTTCTGTTCCGGCGTATATTGTATCGCTATTCTCAAGATCTATAAATACGGTCAAAACATTATCCTGCCCTGAGCCAAGCCGACAAGGCCGCCAGTTTTCACCGCTGTCTACAGATTTGAAGATGCCGGATCCTGTGGCGATATATAGTGTTCGCGGATCATTATCGGCGACCGCAATAATATTGACAGCTTTACTGCCGGGCACAGCAAAAATACTTTTCCATGAACCGCCGCTGTCAAGAGATCTGTACAGCCCGCCTTCAGATCCCAGGTAAATCGTGCCGGAATTTTTTTTGTCGAGGGCTATTGATGTGAATTTCCGTCCGGAAAGACCACTACTTTTATTGATCCATGTGAATGATGCATCGCAAAAAGGAGCTATTAGAAACAGATTTGCGATGATTAGGGCAAGTAATACGTAGATCCTTGACTTGATTTGAATATGTGACCTCATTCTGACCTCCATTGTACGTACTGTTAGTACATGTAATAGCCAGAATTAAGGGAGTGTTGCGAGTATATCAAATTCCCCCAATTCTGTCAAGTACTTTATTGAAAAATCCTCTCCCCTCACCTATATATACGGATAAACCGGCAAATCCTTACATATTATTTTAAAAAAATTTGTGCTATTTAATGCTTGACGCAAGAAGGGAGATTTGCTAATATTATTAGTCAGTTAATCTACATTCTCACGTTGTCGTATTCTGTGTGCCGAGGTAGCTCAGGTGGTAGAGCGAGGGACTGAAAATCCCTGCGTCGGCGGTTCAACTCCGTCCCTCGGCACCATTCTTTTCAATACAACGCTTATGGTGAAAAATGTCTTCATATAAGCACCAACCGGTCCTGAAAGCATCAATATTATTTGCGTGCCTGTTCATATTATCGGGCTGCGCTACTACAACCGGGCCTAAGGTGACTTCTCTGGAAATAAAGCAGGCCAAAGAGCGCCTTGAGGCAAAGGCCCTCAGGCATAAATTCAGCCAGCTCGGCAGAGTTGCTAATATAGGGCATAAACTCATAGTAAACCTCCCCGCGGAAGACATAAGAAAAAGCTACGCTTATATCGGCGTCAAAGTAGCCGGGATCAACAAAGTCATCGTGAGAGCCTATGAGCTTTCTCAGACTAAAGGAGTGGTCATTGTAGCCGTTATCAAAGATACCCCCGCGGAAAAGGCCGGCCTTCAAGTAGGCGATATAATCCTGAGCATTGATGATAGAAAAATAACGAACGTGGACAGCTTTGAAAGAGCGACGACCACGACTAAATTAAAAGACAAGGTGACTGTGGCTGTTACCATCAACAGGCGCTCAGAAGTGAAGTCTGTGGTAAGCGAAGTAGATTTTATGCCGCGGAAGATAGCCTTCGACATGATAGATCAGCAGGAAGTAAACGCCGGAGCAGGATCCAATATAATCCTTGCCACCTACGGCCTTATGAAATTTGCCGAGAGCGATGACGAAATAGCCGTGATCATGGGCCATGAGCTGGCTCATATTACGAAGGGGCATATCTCAAAGTCCATGGGAGCTGAGATGCTGGTAGGGATAGCGGCCCTGGGTATAGGTATACTTTCCGAACAGCTTTCACCGGGCTCAGGCACTGATGTCATACGCGCGGCATCAGGCGTGGGGCAGGTCTTCGGCAGGCGGTATTCAAGAGACCTGGAGAGGGAGGCTGACTATTTCGGGCTGAAATACACAAAGCTGGCCGGATATGACTATGAAGTGGCAAGCGGTGTCTGGGAGCGGTTTGCCGTTGAAATACCGAAGAGCATGGTGCAGAGCTTCTTAAGTACGCACCCGGCATCACCGGAGAGAATGGTGCGGCTGGAGAAGATCATAGAAGAATTGCGGACGGAAGATTAAAATACTTGAATTTATAGCAAAATTTGATAGTATCAGTACTTAGCGTGTTGTGCCGACGTAGCCCACCTGCGCCAAGCTTGTGCATTTCGGAGAAGCAGGCTTCGGTGTGGGCGTACGCGCCGAAGCAAAACTTCTGCGAAATTCTTCTCTGGCGAAGGCGAGGCACCCGCGTTGTAATTCTATGTGCCGACGTAGCTCAGCTGGTAGAGCAGGGCTTTCGTAAAGCTCAGGTCATCAATTTAAGTTTGACTCTGAGCTTTTTCTATTTTATTGCAAATAAAGCAGTTACGATAAATTAACCAGGTTATCTTGGTATAGGAAAATCTTCTTGGGACCAAATTGGGACTATAAAAAACCTACATCCGTACTTACGGCTGGCCGTACGTTACAGTGGCTAGGGATGGCATTGGAGCTTTTAAAGAGGATAAGTGATTTGGAATGAAGGGGTTAGGGCAATTTTAGTTAAAAAGTAGAAATCTTTTTAAGGTTGTATAATGTGGTAGGGTACTAAGAAAGTTAAACCGCTCAGAATGAAAAGTTGATCCATTTTTAATTTTATCAGAATGCAAGCGGGCACATAGATATATTGGGGAATATTATTGAAGAGTGAACTATTTTCCCTTATCGGGCGGAGAACAAATGTTGTCTTGGGATGAACGGCAAGAGAAAATAGAAGAGGTATTTCGTGACTATAGCATCCAAGATGTAGTAGTTTCATTATTATGCTCTTGTTTATGGCTCCCCAATATTTCGAGTCAAATTAAGCATATTTACTTAACCGCGTTATTGATCTCACGGGATCCCGCAATATTCCAAAAAGACAATCAGATAGCAGATTATGATGGATTCTCAAGATTCATGTTTCGGTTAATCCCTCTATAGCCTTCTTTCCCTACTGCCGAAGACTATTTCCCAGAATCCGATTGGGGGGAAGTTAAATTCTTTTTTAAAGATAAAATTTATAAGATTTTCTATGGGAATGAGATAACAGATATTTATGATTACCTGTCCATGTTTGAGATTATGTATATTTCATCAGATGGCAAATACATGGAGACGATAGGAAGAAGTCCCTCTGAAGAGCTAACCGTTTGCTTGAAATTGCAAGATAATGTCATATCTAGCGTGCCGCAATCTATATCAGAGGAAAAATTAAAATCTATTCATCTTGGGCATTACGAAATTTTGCCCTGTGAAATGAAGAAGGAAATCACTTTTGACGTAAAGCGAGGCGATAAGGTTGTAGTAGAGCGTAAGAAGAAATACGCTGAAAAAACAGAGACGAGGAACATGTGGGACATAGACGAAGAGTGGCCCGCTGAAGCTCACGGCGCATCCATGACCGTAATACTTTGGTATTTTTAGTAAAAAAGCAAAAAAACTATTGACAAGTCACTCGGTATTTGTTATGATAATTAGCAAGATAGTTGTTGAAAAATAAAGAAAGGAAAAAGTGGCTATGTATATTCCTCGGCAAATAGATATCTATAATGAGCTAAAAAAGAAATCATTATTTTTATTTGGCCCAAGACAAACGGGAAAATCATGCCTTATTGCCAATACTTTAAGTAAGTTCCGTAGTTATGATATGCTTGATAGCGATATTTATCTGACTTTAAGCAGAGAACCAAAAAGGCTTGAACAGGAAATCCGCCCAAACGAAAAAATAGTCATAATAGATGAGATTCAGAAATTACCGTTTCTTCTGGATGAAGTCCATCGTATTATTGAAAAATACGGCATACACTTTTTACTAACAGGCTCAAGCGCCAGAAAACTTCGCAGGGGTGGGGTTAATCTTTTGGGCGGCAGAGCGCGTTCAAGGTATTTGCACCCTTTTATTTTCTCTGAATTAAAAGAGCGTTTTCATTTATTGAAGGCTCTTAATAATGGGTTAGTTCCTTCTATTTATTTCTCGGATTCTCCGGAACAGGATTTAAAGGCATATGCCGGAGATTATATAAAGGAAGAGGTTGCGGCTGAAGGACTAACCAGAAATATACCGGCGTTTAGCCGGTTTTTACAAGTTGCTGCTATGTGCAACGGATTGCTGATTAATTTTACTAACATTTCTAATGATGCGCAAGTTCCCAGTAGTACGGTGCAGGAATATTTTCAAATTCTTCGCGATACATTAATTGGTTTTGATGTCCCGGCATGGAAAAAGAGTCTAAAGAGAAAACCTATATCAACCTCTAAATTTTATTTTTTTGATGTAGGAGTTATGCGCTATTTGCAAAACCGGTCTATTTTGAAAGATGGTTCTCCGGAATTTGGGGATGCGTTTGAAACCTATTTAGCCCATGAATTGAAAGCCTTTGTCGATTATAATAATCTTGGGGAACTTTATTATTGGCGCTCAAAGTCCGGATATGAGGTTGATTTTGTTATTGATGACCGCATAGCAGTAGAAGTAAAGGCAAAAAAGAATGTTTCGCAGCGGGATTTACGTGGAATTATTGCACTGAAAGAAGAGAAAAAGCTAGCCCATTATACGGTTGTTTGCTTAGAAAAACGTCCAAGAGTTATTCAAGGAATCAATATCCTTCCCTGGAAAGATTTTCTTCGGCAGTTGTGGAATAACCCCAGGCACTTTGGCTAACAAAATACCTTGTTAAAAGGGAAAAAATGGTCAGAGCTATTTTTTTGCTGAAATAACGAATTATGGGATAGTACCAAAAGGCGTCCCCCGTCCCTAAAAGACATCTGGTTTCGTTTTCCTTAGCCTTTGTAGTAATGATGACGATAACTACAAAGGCTTTTTCTGCCTACGCTGAAGTGATTTCGCCTTCAGCTTCGGTGGACAGGTTTTATCCGGCAGAGGTCTCCCCATGCTCCCTCCGTGAAAAAATCAAAATATTAAACGTATGTTCATTGTAATGGACAAAAGATTGAATATCAACAACTTTTTAGGATGTTTCAGTTGACTGTTTTGGTTGACTTCAAAAGATATTTTGATATAATGAAATTGTTTTCAAATATATGAAATCGCTTTCTGGATTCTGCGGTCAAGCCGCAGAATGAAGTCTGGAGTCCAGACGAAAATGCATGCCCTTCGGCTTTGTTCAGGGCATGCTTTCGCAGGCAGGGGGAGAGCTGTAGTTTATCGTATAAAGGGCAGTGATTAGGTAGTGGTTAGTTATATGGGACATTTAGGCAAGGGCAGATCGAGATGAACCATATTTTTCTTGGGACTAACTTGGGACTATTTCAGAGAAAAATTGGCAAAAATTAATAAAACCAGATAAAAACATATAAAGTTGTAATTTCTGTGTTTGTAAGTAGTTAAGTCGTAAGTTATTATCGTGCCGACGTAGCTCAGCTGGTAGAGCAGGGCTTTCGTAAAGCTCAGGTCAGTGGTTCGATTCCACTCGTCGGCTCCAGATATAATTAGGGACAGACACTTTTTTTGCGGCGTTGTCAGGGACAGACACTTTTTGAGGCTACTTATATAGCTACAAAAAGTGTCTGTCCCTAATTACGATTATATGGTAAGATTCAGAGACGTTCTGAAAAATAAGAGCTTTTTATTCCTCTGGGTGGGGCAGATCATCTCCAACTTTGGCGACAGGCTTACCCAGATGGCGCTCATCGCGCTGGTCTACAAAAGAGCGCCCGGCTCCACGTTTGAATTAGCAAAGCTCCTCTTTTTTATCATAATCCCCGTATTTGTAATAGGACCTATAGCGGGTGTCTATGTAGACAGGTGGGACAGAAAAAGGGTGATGGTGATATCGGATATACTGCGCGGTATACTGGTATTGTTCATACCTTTTTTTATTTTATCCGTCAAAAATTTCAGCCCGGTTTATTTAGTAGTTTTTCTGGTGTTTTCCGCTACCCGTTTTTTTCTTCCGAGCAAGATGTCCGTTATACCTGATTTAGTCCCCAGAAATATGCTTCTTCTGGCGAATACGCTGTCCGATTCCACCCGTATGGTAGCGGCCTTTGTCGCCTTCGGCATCGCGGGTGTCCTGGTAGATAAGATCGGCGCGGTAAACGCCTTTTATATAGACGCGGTGACTTTTTTTGTATCCGCCGTATTCATATCAAATATGGTCATCAAACGGATCATGCCGCGGATATTCATGTCCCGATTCAGAAAAGACATAATAAGCGCCAGAGACGCGCTTAAGACCGCCATCAGGAAATCCGTGTGGCACGAGATCAGGGACGGTATAGCGTTTATCGTCGAGCATAAAGAGATGCGGTTTGTGATGAAGAATTTTTTCATCCTGATGGCCGGCGTAGGCTCGGTAAGCTGTGTTTTGATAGTCTTTATTCAGGAGACGTTCGACTCCGTTACTAAAGACCTGAGCCTTTTAATAATGTTTTTGGGGTTGGGCGCTTTTGTCGGCCTGATGCTTTACGGCAGATTCGGCCAAAAAATCCGGAAGGATATCGCGATCTTAGTGTGCATGGCCTTAAGCGGCCTGTCCGTCATCCTGTTCGCGTTTATAGCGAGATCCGTCCCTAATCTATGGGCCGCCGGCGCTGCCATGTTTTTATGGGGTACCTCGATGGGCCCTATTATAGTGACCCTGAATACTATGGCCCATGAACTCATGCCCGAAGAGACGCGGGGCAGGGTATTCAGTTCTCTTGAAGCGGTAATACATCTGGGGTTTCTGGTCTTTATGTTTATAGCCGCTGTATCCGCCGAGCATTTCGCTAAGATCTGGATCCTGTGCGCTTGCGGCGCCGCCTTCTTTCTCTGGGGCGCCATCGGCATTATCGGCAGGCTTAATGCGGGCCGGGCAAAATAAAACCCGCGCCAAAAACTAAGCACGGGTATTTTTCCGATATATTCCGCTATCTATTTCTTTTTGGCCTTCACGGATTCTTTTTTCAGTCTTTTAAACTTATCCAGGCACTCTCTATAAAAATTGCAGACCGGGCAGCATATATCCTCTTCACCGCGTTCGCCCCTGTACCACTTGGTCTCACATGTCCAGAATATCTGGCATTTTTCACAGCATATCAATTTACAGTTTTTCATATCAAATCCTTCCATCTTGGCTTGTATTTACATTATATAATTTGTTTTTTTATAAGTCAAGGAGAAAGCCATTCCTTGACAAAACGCTGCCGCCATGTATAATAATTTTATACAAATTAGGAGGACAATGTTTAAGCTATTCCCGGGCGGGGTCCATCCCAAGGAAAATAAGGGGTATACCGAAAATAAGGCTATAAAACAGGCCAGGCTCCCGTTAAAGGTCACCATCCCGATGATCCAGCATACAGGAGCTCCGTGCGAGCCCATCGTAAAAGTGGGCGAGCCGGTGAAGAAGGGGCAGGCAATAGGCAGGGCTGAGAAATTTATAACAAGCCCTGTACACGCCAGCATCTCCGGCGCTGTTAAGGAGATCGATGTAACACCTCATCCTACAGCCGGTAAGGCGCTGTCTGTAGTGATCGAGTCAGACGGTAAGGACGAATGGTCTGAACATGCAAAGGTGCGCGACAGCGCAAAGGCGCTGAGTAAGGATGAGATAATAGATATAGTCCAGGCAAGCGGTATTGTGGGAATGGGAGGCGCGGCATTTCCGACTCATGTTAAGCTCAAACCTCCGAAAAAGGTGGATACACTGATATTGAACGGCGCCGAGTGCGAACCATACCTTACCTGCGATAACCGTCTCATGATAGAAAAACCTCAAGATATATTGAAGGGCCTCCATCTTATAATGAAGGCAGTCGAGGTCAACAAGGCGATCATAGCGATAGAATCAAATAAACCCGAAGCCGCTAAAGCCATGGAAAATGCGCTTGATACTTTTGACGGCGGCGCCTCAGGCAAAAAGAACATATCCATTAAAGTGCTGCCCGCAAGATATCCCCAGGGCTCTGAAAAGCAGATCATATACGCGTTACTAAAAAGGAAGGTCCCGCCAAAGGCCCTTCCGTTTGAAGTAGGGTGTGTTGTTCAGAATGTCGGGACAGCCTTAGCCGTATCAGAAGCGGTTTATCACCGAAGGCCCTTGATAGAAAGATGCATTACGCTTTCAGGTGATTGCGTACAGGAACCGCAGAATCTTAGTGTACGCATAGGCACAAGCGTAAGGGATCTCCTCGATGAATGCGGCGGTTTGAAAGGTGACCCCGTAAAGGTGATATTCGGCGGGCCGATGATGGGGATTGCGCAGTATACCCTGGATATCCCGGTCATAAAAGGTATGTCAGGTATCTTATTTTTGTCGGATCGCGAAGCGCGCATATTCGATGAAAGTCCGTGTATCAGATGCGGTAAATGCGTCAACGCCTGCCCTATGAGCCTTTTACCTCTCATGTACGCAAAATTCGTAAAAAAAGACAAGTGGGACAAGATCGAAAAATATAACATCGACGATTGTATGGAATGCGGAGCATGTTCGTATGTATGCCCCAGTAAGATCCCCATCATCCAGTATATAAAAGTCGGCAAGAGCGAACTCTTCCGTCAGAAAAAGGGCTTATGAACGATACGGATAAACAATTTACTATATCAGCAAGCCCGCATATCTTCGACAGAACGAGCACGCCCAGGATGATGTATGGTGTGGCCCTGGCGCTTTTACCCGCGGCGATCGCCGGAGCGGTGTTTTTTGGCTTTCGGGCTGTGATCTTAATGGCAGTATGCATGCTCTCTTGCGCGCTTTCGGAAGCCCTCTTCCAGAAGGCCCGTAAAAATAAAGTATCTGTCAGCGACGGCAGCGCGCTGCTTACAGGCCTGCTTTTGGCGATGGTCATACCGCCTGACCTGCCCGTATGGATGGCGGTTTTAGCCAGCGTGTTCGCGATAGGCATAGGAAAAGGAATATTCGGCGGACTTGGCTCAAATATATTCAACCCCGCTCTCCTGGGCCGCGCGTTTCTTTCAGCGGCTTTTCCGGCCGATATGACGGTTTACAGGATGCCTTTTACCGGGTGCGATATCGACGCGGTGACCTCCGCTACGCCGCTTGGACTGATGAAATTCGGGGGCACCACGACGGGTATTTGGGATCTATTTACAGGTAATGTCGCCGGCTCAATAGGCGAGACGTCAGCGCTTTTGCTTTTAATAGGCGGAATATTTATCTTGGTAATGCGGTACGCGGACTGGCGTATTCCGGCGGGCTTTGTGGGAACTGCGTGCTTTTTCGGCGGCCTTCTGCACCTGGTGTCTCCGGAAAGGTATCCGGGCGTACTTTTCCATTTATTCTCGGGCGGGTTGATGATCGGGGCCCTGTTTATGGCAACTGATCCTGTGACCTCGCCTGTGACCAGACTGGGCAGGTGGGTTTTCGGTATAGGTTGCGGCCTATTGGTAATAGTGATACGCTCCTGGGGCGGGCAGCCGGAGGGCGTGATGTATTCGATACTCATAATGAACGGCCTGACGCCGGTTATAAACTTAATTGCTAAACCTAAGAGGTATGGCACATGAATAATGCGGTTAGGATGATACTGGTCCTTATTATAGTGGGGATATTTTCCGGCGGAGTGCTGGTAAGCGTTCATAACTACGCGAACCCGTTGATCGCGGACAATGAAGACAAGGCGCTGAAAGACGCGGTCTACAAAGTTTTACCCGACGCAAAAAATTTCCGCAAGATCACAAAAAACGGGATCACCCTTTATGAGGGCCTCAATAAAAGAGGAGAGGTCGTCGGCTACGCGTTCAAAGCGGGCGGCTTTGGTTATCAGGGGGAAATAGAGATGATCGCCGCCATAGACCCTGATCTAAAAGAGCTCAAGGGCATGGAGGTCCTGGGATCATCCGAGACGCCGGGGCTGGGAGCTGAGATCACAAACGAACCTTTTAAAAAACAGTTTCGCGGGCTTTCTGTACTGCCCGAGATAACTTTTACTAAGGAAAAAGCTACCGGGCGCAATGAGATACAGGCGATAACGGGCGCTACCATATCAACGCGCGCCGTTGTCAGGATATTAAACAAAGAGATAGGCCGCATACGGGAGGCGCTTTAGCTGATGTCTCTATTCAGGGAAGTAACAAAAGGGCTCTGGAAGGAAAATCCGGTATTTGTGATGGTGCTGGGCATGTGCCCCACTCTTGCTGTAACCACAAACGCGATATACGGGTTTTCAATGGCCGCGGCCACGACATTTGTGCTTATCTCATCAAGCCTGGTCGTATCTGTTTTTAAGCGCCTTATACCAAATCAGGTGAGGATAGCTACTTACACTGTGATCATCGCCACATTCGTAACGGTGGCTCATTATTTTCTGAAGGCGAATTTTCCTCCCATAAGTAAGGCGCTCGGGCCTTACGTGCCTTTGATCGTCGTCAACTGCATAATACTTGGGAGGGCGGAGGCGTTTGCGTCCAAGAATACGGTCATCAGGTCTTTAGCCGACGCTGTAGGTATGGGCTTAGGGTTTATGCTTGCTCTTGTGGCACTGGGGGCTATGCGAGAATTATTCGCCTATGGCGAAATTTTCGGATACACGGTAATACCGAACTGGCATCCGTGGGCCATCATGGTGCTGCCCGCCGGCGCGTTTATTTCCCTGGGCTTACTGGTTGCCCTGTTCCATGTGATATCTAAGAAGGTGAAAAAGTGAATTTAATACTTATATTCATAGCCGCCGCTATCACGAATAATTTTGTACTGACATATTTTCTAGGCATCTGCCCGTTTATCGGCGTATCCAATAAGCTTGAATCAGCGTTTGGAATGGGGATGGCTACGACATTTGTCATGACGCTTGCGGCGACAGTCACATGGCTTATCAATAATTATCTTCTCATACCGTTTAAAATAGAGTTTCTTGAATATGTTGCCTTTATCCTGACCATCGCGAGCCTGGTGCAGCTCGTCGAGATGTTTATAAGGAAGGTATCGCCCGAACTTTACCGCGCGCTCGGCATATATCTGCCGCTTATAACGACCAATTGCGCCATACTGGGCCTTACGCTTTTTGTTGTGATGAGAAAATACGAGCTTATAGAGGCAATAGTTTTTGGCTTCGGCGCCGGTGTCGGCTTTACTCTCGCGCTCGTTTTGATGGCGGGGATACGTGAAGAACTTGAATTTGCCGATGTACCTGAGCCGTTTAGAGGCACCGGCATCACGTTAATAATCGCCGGACTTTTAGCCCTGGCGTTTATGGGGTTTGGCGGATTGATAGGTTCGTGATGGGTTGATCGTATATTCGGTGTACGGTGTACGGTTCACGGTTTACGGTTAATAAAATCCCAGGGTTGTTCCGTAAACCATACACCGTAAACCATAAACCGAATAAACGAATTACAGGCGTACTTAATTCTGAAATAGGAGAAAATACAGTGGTTGCTGCGTCAATACTGACGATGGTGGGTTTGGGGATATTCTTCGCGGGGGTCCTGATATTCGCTGATCGGAAGCTAAAAGTAGATGAGGACCCGCGGGTCGAAGAGCTCTCCCAGAAACTTCCCGGCTTAAACTGCGGCGCCTGCGGTTTTCCGAGCTGCCGCATGTTCGCCGAGGGGATAGTCGGTAGAAAAGAGGAAGCTATAAACTCCATGTGCCGCATCGCCGGGCCTGAACTGGCGGAGCTCATCGCGAAAATAGCCGGCGTTACTACGGAAATCGCCAAGGAAGTGGCGGTCGTATATTGCGGCGCGAAGACAAAAGATAAGACTAAAAAGGCCGCGTATAAAGGCGTGGCTACCTGCGGGAGCGCGAATATCATCTTTGACGGCGGCATGAATTGTGAGTATGGGTGTCTTGGCTTTGGCGATTGCGGCAAAGCCTGCCCGTTCGACGCGATAGAGATGGAGGACGGCCTTCCGAAAGTCGATCCTTATAAATGTGTGGCCTGCGGCAAATGTGTCAAGGTATGCCCCAGAAATATAATGGGACTTATGCCTTTTAATATCGATGATTTAGTCATCCCGGCCTGTAAATCAAAGAATAAAGGCGCCGTGGTAAGAAAGATGTGTTCCGTCGGCTGTATCGGCTGCAAGATCTGCGAAAAACTCTCCGGCGGCGTATTTTACGTGGAAGAGGATCATTCAAAAATAAAAAGTGAACGCATTAAAGAAGATGTCAAGTGGGACGAGATCATTAAAAAATGCCCGACGAAAACAATAGTGCGACTGAAAGGATGAAGAGGAGGATTGTATGAGCAATGTTGTAGAGATCAATGACGGTAATTTTGATCAGGAAATATTAAAATCCGAGATCCCGTCCATAATAGATTTCTGGGCGGAATGGTGCGTGCCGTGCAAGGCAATGGGCCCGCTTATCGACGAGATAGCCAAAGAATTTGAAGGAAGGATCAAGGTCGGCAAGATAAATATCGACGAGCATGCTGAGATGGCCACCAATCTGACAGTCATGAACATTCCGGCGCTTATTTTCTTCAAAAACGGCGCGGAGACCGGCCGCGTGTCCGGCGCTGTCTCAAGAGATAATCTTATCATAAAGATCCAAGAGATGCTCTGATGAGGAAAACTTCAGGCCGCAAAGTTTATGGCGTGGCTTTGGATATAGGGACAACAGATATCAAGGGGTCCCTTCTTGATCTTGCCTCCGGAAAAGAACTTGCGTCGGCGAATATCCTTAATGAGCAGAAGGCATTCGGCCAGGATGTCATAACCCGCCTGTATTTTGCTACCAAAGAAAAAGGACTAGAGGAGCTTAATAAGAGAGCCGTATCCGCTGTCAATAAACTTATGCGCCGGCTTGCCAAAGACGCTTGTGTAGGCCTAAATCAGATAAAGGACATTGTTGCCGTGGGAAACAGCACCATGTATCATCTTATGCTTATGATAAAGCCTGATTCCCTGGCGCGCGCCCCGTTCCTGCCCGCCGAAAAGAAACTTCAGAGGAGACCGGCGCGCGGGATGGGATTATCCGTCGGGGAAGATGCGGTCTTTAAATTCTTGCCGAACATTTCCGGTTTTGTGGGGTCTGATACTTTAGCGTCGATCCTGGCCGCGGGAATACATAGGGGTAGTGAGAATAACATGATCATAGATGTGGGTACCAACGGCGAGATCGCGCTGGGGTCTAAGAAAAAGTTCTTTGTGGCTTCCTGCGCTTCCGGGCCCGCGTTCGAAGGCAGGCATATTAAATGCGGCATGAGCGCGGGAGAAGGCGCTATTATCCGCGCTAAGGCCGCGAAAAAAGGAATATCGCTTAAGACTATCGGCGATGCCGCGCCAAAAGGAATAGCGGGCAGCGGCTTGATAGATATCATTTCCATCCTTCTGAGAAGGGGTATCGTTGCCCCTGGCGGGAGGATGGAGCAAAAAGAATTTGTTATATATGAGGGCAAGGGCGGAAGGATATACATCACCCGCGATGATGTAAGGCAAGTCCAGCTGGCCAAGGGCGCTTTAGCCTCGGGCATTGAAATATTGATGAGAAAAGCCGGGCTAAAGCACGGGAGGATAAAAAATTTTTATATAACAGGCGCATTCGGGACAGGTGTAGATAAGAAAAACGCCAAATATATAGGGTTGATCCCAAAAGAGATCCCGGACAATAAGATCAAGTTCCTTAAAGAAGGCGCGCTTTCAGGGGCGCGCAGATTTTTACTTAAAAAGGCTACAGAAAAGGAAATAAACGGCATTTTATCGAATTGCGCTCATGTCCAACTGCATAAAGACAAAGATTTTGAGGAAATATTCACTCACTCGATGCGCTTCTGAGTTTCTATATTGACTATTAAGTATATACATGCTATCGTATAATCCTAAGGGGTAATAATATGAATATAGTGGTTTTAGTCTCGGGAAGCGGGACGAATCTGCAGGCTATAATAGACGCGGTAAGATCCGGTTATATCAATGCCCATATTGCCCTTGTCGTCAGTGACAAAGGGGATGCCTATGCCATGGAACGGGCGAAGAAAGATGGCATTGAGACGCTCTTTATGGACCCTAAAATATTTAAATCCAAAGAGGATTACGACAAAGCGGTCGTAAAATATTTGAGGGATAAAAACGTGGATATGATCTGTCTGGCCGGATATATGCGTGTTTTGAGCGCGTATTTTGTGAGAGAATATAAGGGCAGGATCATCAATATACATCCGGCGCTATTGCCATCCTTCAAAGGCGTAAACGGCATTAAGGACGCGCTTGATTACGGGGTAAAGGTGACGGGCCCTACCGTGCATTTTGTGACTGAGGAGGTCGACTCAGGCCCCATAATCGCGCAGGCAGTCGTCGAGGTAAAAGACGATGATACTGAGGATTCATTGCGGGAGAGGGTGCACGAAGAGGAACATAAAATATATCCGAAAGCCATAAAAGAATTTGTGGAGGGTAAACTTGAAATAAAGGGAAGGAGAGTTTTTCGCAGGCATGAGCATGAAAACAAGGATTGAGAAGGTAAAGGCGAGAGAGATACTGGATTCACGGGGAAACCCGACTGTTGAAGTGGATGTACATTTGACGGGCGGAATAATAGGCCGCGCGGCCGTTCCGAGCGGGGCGTCCACCGGAGAGCATGAGGCCGTTGAACTGAGAGACGGGGATAAGAAGAGATATTTAGGAAAAGGCGTTTTAAAGGCGGTCGAGAATGTGAATATGGAGATAGCTCCCCCCATAAGAGAGATCGACCCGTACGAACAGTCGAAAATAGATAGATTTCTGATAGATCTCGACGGAACAGAAAATAAGGCAAGGCTCGGCGCAAACGCGATATTGGGCGTATCGATGTCTGTAGCAAAGGCAGTGGCGAACCTTAATCACATACCGGTATATAAATATCTGGCCGGTGTCGCGAATATCCATAAGGATGCGAATATTCTGCCAATACCCATGATGAATATTTTAAACGGGGGCAGCCACGCGGATAATAATGTGGATCTTCAGGAATTTATGATAATGCCCATAAACGCCGCTAGCTTCAAAGAGGCGCTGAGAATAGGCGCGGAAGTGTTCCATAACCTTAAGAAGATCCTGAAAGAGAAAGGTTATTCAACCTCTGTCGGAGATGAAGGCGGTTTTGCGCCGAATTTAAAATCCAATGAGGAGGCTATTGAAGTCATTCTGGAGGCCGTTGAAAAAGCCGGCTATAAGACAGGGGAAGATATTTCGATAGCGCTGGACCCGGCGGCGAGCTCCTTTTTTGAAAACGGAAAATATATGCTTCGCGCCGAAAATGATCCGGAAAAGAGCGCCGAAGACATGATAACCTTCTACGACGACTGGTTCAGCAAATATCCCATAGCCTCCATAGAGGACGGCCTCGACGAAAATGATTGGAGCGGATGGAAGAAGCTGACAGAAAAATTGGGTTCGAAGACGCAGCTGGTGGGCGACGATCTTTTTGTGACTAATACTAAGCTTTTGAAGAAGGGCATAGATTCAAAAGTGGCCAATTCTATCCTGATAAAAGTGAACCAGATCGGCACCCTTACCGAGACATTTGACGCCATCAAGATGGCCAAAGAAGCCGGTTACACCGCCGTGGTCTCCCATCGATCCGGTGAGACCGAGGATACGACCATAGCACATCTCGTAGTGGCTGTAGGCACAGGCCAGATAAAAACGGGTTCCGTCTCAAGGACAGACAGGATAGCGAAATATAACGAGCTGTTAAGGATCGAAGAAGACCTGGGTAAACGGGCGGTTTACGGCAAAGAAATATGGCAAAAAAGAGGCTGATATTATTTTTTGCTTTAGTGGCGATACTGGCCTTCGCGTTCTTTCCGGGTTTTTTAAAGTACCGGAAACTGATGGCGCGGCAGAGTGGCCTTGAAAAAAGGATAGAGAAACTGGAGGAGGAGAACAGGCGCCTCGAAGAAGAGAAGTACAAGCTTGAAAATGATATCGAGTACGTGGAAAAAAGGGCAAGAGAGAAGCTTGGGATAGTCAAGGAAGACGAGATCCCATATAGAATAATAGATGGTCAGGAAAGGTAACGAAAGGAGGCTACAGGTGAGCAGGATAAGATTCGTAGTTCTTATATTAGCAGTGATCATGGTAGTATCGCTTGCCGCAGGCGCGGCAATTGCGGAAGAGAAGAAGAGCAGCCCGTTCAAGGAAGCAGTGCTGAAGATGATGGGCATGGCCGGCAAGACCGTGGCAAAGGAAGTCAACGCGGTAGGCCGAGGCATCAAGGGGACAACCGATGTCGTAGTAGAAGAGGTGAAGGACGTAGGCGCGCTTGCTACAGGCGACGGTTCTAAGGTGAAGGAGATCCTGGTGGAACCGGTTACAGGCGCGGCTGAAGTAGTTGGTGAGACAGCCCATGATGTGATCAATGCCCCCATCGAGGCAGGCCAGGAAACCTTCGGCGAAGAAGAAGTAAAATAGTCCTTGCAATAGGATTTTTGTGTGATATAATGAGGCTCCCTGTAGATTTGATCGCGGGGTGGAGCAGCCTGGTAGCTCGTTGGGCTCATAACCCAAAGGTCGGCCGTTCGAATCGGCCCCCCGCTACCAATATAAGGGACAGACACCATTCAAATAGGTGTCTGTCCCTATTTATTTTTTGCGTTGACACCCATGGCCTTATATGATATATATAAGATGTTTTATAATGTAATTTGACTAAAATTATAACAATGAGAAGGTGAAACGCTATGATACCACGCTACACCCGTCCTGAGATGGCGAAAGTCTGGAGCGAAGAGAATAAGTTCCGCAAAATGGCCGAAGTAGAGATCCTCGCCTGCGAGGCGATGGCAAAATACGGCCTCATACCTAAGAAGGCCGCTGTTAATATCCGCCGCAAGGCAAGATTTAATGTCGAGAGAATAAAGGAAATAGAAAAAGAGACCAATCACGACGTCGTGGCTTTCCTGGTCAACCTGTCTGAAAATGTAGGCGAAGACGCCAAGTATATACATATGGGCCTGACATCAAGCGATGTCCTGGACACAGGGCTTTCCGTGATGATGTGCGAAGCAGCCCAGATCATAATCCAGGAGCTGAAAAAACTGGCGGCCGCCTTAAGGAAAAAAGCGCTGAGGTATAAAAATACACCGATGATAGGACGTTCTCACGGAGTACATGCCGAACCCATTACCTTCGGCCTGAAGATGGCTTTATTCTATGCCGAGATAAAGAGGGATATTGAGAGGATGAAAAATGCCCTTGAGGCAGTGAGGGTGGGCAAGGTCTCCGGAGCCGTCGGAACATACGCGAATATAGATCCCAGGATAGAAGAATATGTCTGTAAACAGGGCAATCTAAGACCATCGCGCATCTCAACGCAGATATTACAGCGCGACAGGCACGCCGAATATCTTTCAACTATCGCTATTATCGGGTCATCACTTGAAAAATTCGCCGTAGAGATACGCGGCTTGCAGAGGACGGAAGTCGGCGAGGTAGAAGAGTTTTTCTCGCCCACACAAAAAGGTTCTTCGGCCATGCCGCACAAAAAGAACCCGATAACCTGCGAAAGGATCACAGGGCTCGCCAGGGTCTTAAGGGCGAACGCGATGGCCGCGATGGAGAA
>JADHVZ010000029.1 GCA_016783745.1 Candidatus Omnitrophota bacterium
TAATATTTTCATATCACCTGTTTTAGCAATGTTGACATTCTCTCGACCCACATATATCACATGTCCTCTCGAATTGTTTGTTATTTCGCAGAGACGCTCGTAATTCGGTTTTCGGTTTTCGGTTTTCGGTTTTCGGGAAAAGAATCCGAGAACCGCTAACCGAGAACCGAACAACATGAATTTGCCAAATAAGCTTACTGTTAGTAAATCACAAATAACAAATTACAAATAACAAATTACAAATAACAAACAAATAACAAGCACCAAATTCCAAACACGTTGTTTTGAATTTTGAATTTGAGATTTTGAATTTGTTTGTGATTTGATATTTGAAATTTGTAATTTTATATGCCTCTTCCCCTTATAATCCTACTATTTCTCTTTTACGTTCTGAACGCTCACTGTCAGGCCGAGCATGAAATGGAACAGCACCGCCAACTGGAGCGCGTATAGATTCGTCTCAAGCGCGCTGTGCGCCAGATACGCCAATAGTCCCCCTAAAAGCCCTATCTCGGCCGCTTTGATAAGCCCGTCTTTTCTCTTATTGATATCCTTTAGGGATGAGGTAAAAAGCGCCGCGATCATCCATAAAAAAGCCAAAAGGCCAAAAACACCTGTCTCCACCGCCATTTGCAAATAGCAATTATGCGCGTAGGAGATGCCGCTATAATCAAAAGCGCTAGCGTATCTTTCATAAATACTCATAAATGTGTTTATCCCGTGGCCCACATACGGCCGCTCGATAAACATCCTCCATGCCAGCTTAGTGAGATCTATCCTGTGAACAACAGCCGGAGCCCTGATAGTATAAAGAGCCAGTTTTTCTCCTCCACCAAGCAGCATCATGGATCCGATGAGCAGGATCAGGGCCACCAGAAGTAAAAGCAATATCACTTTCGCGGCATCCCCTCTTTTCCAGACCAGGAATATAATCGCCGGAATAAACGCGAGCCACGCGCCTCTGGTCAGGCTTAGCACCAGACAGGAAAGAAGCAACACGCTTAGAAATATTCCCCAGCCCTTATATCGTTTTTCTTTAGTATTAAAAATGGCTAAAGATATGCAAAGAGGCAACACGGTTATGAGCCATCCGCCGAATCCTGTAGGAAATTTAAAAGAGGCCTTCATCCGCGACATGCTCCATATAGGGTACGCCCTTATAAAATCTTGTCCCGAAAAATACTGCCACACTCCGTCTATTCCTATTAAGGTACAGGAGACAAGTATGGTGCCCACAAGCCTTTTTACGTCCCTATCCGTCTTCACGGTCTCAACAATAACAAAATATATAGCTATATATTCGAGGATCTTCCGTATGAGCCCTCTTACGCTTGTCGTAAGAAACTGGCTGTTTATCAAAGAAAGAATGACGAATAAAAGATAAACTGCTAAAGGCCAATTAAGCGGCGTATTTTTGATCCTTACACTGCGCTCAATGAACATTTTTTTGAAAAGCCACAGTAAGATCGCCGTAGTCGCGGCTATCTCAATAATGGTGATCGAAAACGGGATCCCGATAATGATCGCGCATAAGCAGATCATTATAGCGCTGTCTATAAAAACCCCTTTATCCTGCCGCAATGCCTTCATTCCTTTTTTTATTTTTTGATCGAAGCCACGTGTATTTTCGACAGCCGTATGCCAAAAAGCACAAGAAGAAAAAGTGACACTATCATTATACTCCAATCAAAATATTTGCCGAGAACTGTCATCCCAATGGCCGCTATGCCTAAAATAAAGCTCATGCTGAAAAGTATTAAAACGGCCCGCTTCTTCTTAAATCCAAGTACGGCTATTCTATTAATAGCGCGGTCTTCGCCCTTCTTTTTGAGCCCCTTCATAAATTCGACAACAGCCGATCCTAAAGCCTCGTACCTCCCCGCGGAACGTCCTTTCCTGCTCCTGGAGCCTCGTATGGACTCCATAATAGCGATCGCAAACCTGTGCGAAGAATGGTCCTTGCCTCCCTTGGATATCGGGCGTCCTTCAACGAGGCGCATAATAGTAACCAATGTTACGTCAAAAATAGGGTATCCCAGAATAAGCACCGGTATAGCGAGCGAAGTCGTCACGCTTGATGTCTTCCAGCTTCCCGCTACGGCTATGGAGGCAAGCATATATCCCAAAAACAGGCTCCCGGCATCACCCATAAAAATATTTGCCTTGGGAAAATTATGCCATAAAAAACCCAGACAGGCGCCCATGAGCGCAAAAGAGGTGATCGCTATGACCATGTTACCGTTTATAAACGCCAGTACGCCGAAAAAGAAAGCCGATATAGCCCCCACGCCCGCGCATAGGCCGTTTATATTATCCAGGAGGTTGAAGGCATTAGTCATAGCTACGAGCCAAAAACAAGTAAAGACCACACTCAATGAAGGCGTCTTTATAAATACGACTTTCACCCCTATTAGAACCGCCGTTAACGCGGCTATGAACTGCCCTAAAAGCTTGATCCTGGGAAGCATGCCGAATTTATCGTCTACGATCCCTATCACCATGACTACCGTTCCGCCGATAAGCATCCCTATTAACGCGTTATCGGCATGCACTGTAAGTGATGCCGCGAAAATGAACCCGAAATATATAGCAAGCCCTCCTAAAAGCGGAGTCGCCTGCGCATGCACTTTTTTGCTGCTTGGGCGGTCTAAAAAATTTATTTTTTTGGCAATAAAAGCCGTAGCGGGCGTTATAAAAAATGTGAATGCCAGCGCGAGAAAAAAGGCTCCCAATGCTTCCGTTCGTCCCATTATCATCCCCTGAAATATTCGGCTGTTTTTTTTATTATTCCGTCAATGTCGACCGTGGGTTTAAATTCAATGAATCTTTTAATTTTGGTTATATCGGGCTGACGGTGTTTCATGTCCTCAAAACCTTTTTCGTATGCCCTTTCGTACGGTACGCGTATTATTCTTGATTTTGAACCCGTGCTGTTTTTGACTTTGCGCGCCAGATCGTTTATGGATATCGGGACAGGATTCCCTACGTTGAAGATCTCACCGACGGCTTTTTTACATCCCATCAAAGATATAACAGCATCTACAATATCTTTTACGTATGAGAAGCATCTTGTCTGAGTGCCGTCGCCATAGACCGTTATAGGACGGTTCGCCAGCGCCTGCTTGACAAATCTGGGAAGCACCATGCCATAGCGCCCGGTTTGCCTGGGTCCGCAGGTATTAAAAAAACGCGCTATCACTACAGGGAGTTTTTTTTCCCGCCAGTAGGCCAGGCCAAGAAACTCATCAAGCGCTTTTGTGCATGAATAGCTCCATCTCGGGATCGTGGTTGCGCCCAAAACCCTGTCATCCGTCTCCTTGAAAGCCCTGAGGCCGTCCATATTCTTTCCGTAGATCTCTGATGTAGACGCGAGAAGCGATTTTTTCTTCCCGTATTTATTGGCGTATTCCAGGATTATCTCGGTACCTGTGATGTTCGTTTTGATGGACTCCAGGGGATTATCTATTATATATTTGACTCCGACAGCGGCCGCTAGATGGTATATAACATCACACTCTCCAATAAGTTTCTTCATCAGTTTTACGTTCATTATAGTATCTACATGGCAGCTGAACCGCCTATTGTTTTTTAAGTGCTCGATATTTTTAATACTTCCCGTAGATAGATTATCTATTATCGCGACACTGTTTTTCCTTGATAAAAGTTCTTCAGCCAGATGTGAGCCTATGAAGCCGGCTCCGCCCGTTACTAAAACTTTCATATAGACAGTCTCCTCTTTCTTTCCGATTCGTTCAGGTAGAGCTCCTCGATACTCTTGATCAATTTACCTTTAGAGTGTTTTTCTCTGACGAAATTCCTTCCGTAAAGGCTGAAGCTGTCCCTTTTATCCTTGTGCTCGATCAGCGCGGATGCTGCTTCGGCAAACGCGCTCACATCATCCTTCGGGACTATATATCCTGACTTCCCGTCTTCCGCTACATCACGTACCCCGCCAACGTCCGTAGCTATAACAGGCCTGGCATTCGCGAGCGCTTCTATGAGTGTAACGGGGGTCCCCTCGTTCAGGGATGTAAGCGCGACTATATCCATTGCGCTATAGACAGAATCCATATCCTTTCTCCATCCGGTAAAGATAGTATCGTCGTAAAGCCCAAGCAATCCGGAAAGCGCTGTCAATTCACCCCTTAACTCACCGTCCCCCACAATAAGAAACTTTATGCCTCTATCCGTAAACTTTTTCTTTATTTCCCCGGCCGCCTCAAGAAACATCTTATGGTTTTTTACCGCTGTCAGCCTTCCGACGGTTCCCACTACGATCGCTTCGCCCGGTATGCGCAGTTCCCTGCGCACCCGATCCCTCGCCTCTTCCTTATTGCCTTCCATGAATCTATTCAAATCAAGGCCCAGCGGTATCAGCGCCAACTTGCTGCCATCTTTAAGCTTCAAATAACTGCTTATATCAGCCTCCTGTCTCCGGCTGATCACTATGATCTTATCGGTAAACCGGGCCATTATTCTTTCTATCAACAGGATGGCTCTTGTCTTAAAACGGCTGAAATAGCTGTGAAAAACATGGCCGTGATATGTATGTATTATGACCGGCACCCCCGCGAACTTAGCCGCGAGCCTGCCAAGCGTTCCGGCTTTAGCCATATGCGTGTGAACTATATCCGGCCTCTCTTTTTTTATGATGCCGTATAATTTAAAAAAACATATGACGTCTTTAACTATATCTAACTCCCTCTTTAATTCCCGGATCACCAGCGGCTTGAAACCGCTTTCGGCAGCCAGGTAACTCATATCACCTTCGTTTTCCGTGACGGGACCCGTTATAAGAATAGATGAGAAATTTCGCTCATCAAGCCCGCCTTGAAGAAGCGCGGCTTGTATGGCGGGCCCTCCTACATTCATCCTGGTTATTATTCTGACTATCTTTGTCTTTTCCATATCACGTTAAGAGTTCGTTATAAAGCTTGTCCAGCTTTAAAACGGTATTTTTTATATCAAAATTTTTTGCGGCATGGGCCTTTGCCCTTCCAGCCATGCCTTTCCTGAGCTCATCGTCATCCATCATCTTCCGGAGGGCCTCGGCCAGCTTACTAACGTCGCCCGGCTCCACCAGCAGACCTGTTTCACCGTCAACTACGGCTTCCGGGACTCCGCCCACACGCGTCGCCACTACCGGCAGTCCGGCTGCCATAGCTTCGAGCAACGCATTCGGCAGCCCTTCCCATAAAGAAGGCAGAACAAAAAGGTCAGATGCCGCCAGTAATCCCGATATATTCTCACTTCTCCCCAGAAATAAAACCGCGTCTTTTAGGCCCATGTTCATTGCCTCGTTCTTCAGCCTTTTTTCCTCTTTACCTGATCCGGCTAAAAGCAATTTGAATCCACACCCTTTTCTTTTTAATTCGCCGAGTGCCTTAAGAAGAAATATATGCCCTTTCTTAGGTTCCAGATTTGCCACAGTCGCGATAACAAATGCGTTTTCGGTTATGTCCAGGCTTTTCCGGGCTGCGGAACGGCCTTCTCCGGTGTAATTTTCCAGTTCCATGCCGTTATAAATAACGTCTATCTTCCTTTTTTTAGTCGTACCCTTCTTGAGATGTGAATCCGCGACGCTCCGGGAGACCGCCGTGACCCTGTCCACGCTAAAATCTGTCATGCCCAATAACAGCTCTCGCGCCCTTCCTCCGATGTTTTCGTTCCTGATAGACGATATGACTTTAGGGACACGGGCCAGTTTTGCCGCGATCCTGCCCAATATATCAGCATGAAACAGATAATTATGCACTATCAGCGGCTTCTCCCTTTTTAATATGCCCACCAGCCTCATAAATGAGACCGGGAAATTGATTATACTCATATCCAAAGGATAGACTTTAAGGGCCTCCTGCTCTATTTCATCCTTCAGGCTATTTTTCTCGGGGTGAAGCGATATGACTATGTGCTCGTACTTGCTATCTTTAAAATTTCGTAACATCCTGAGGAGCATCATCTCAGCTCCGCCGATATCCAGATCCGTTATTATATGAGCGATCTTGACTTTAGGCCCACTTTTCATAGCATTTTCGTACAGATCCAGATACCCGTCCGAAATCCTGCTCCAATCATAATTTTTTGCCTCTAACAAGGCATTTTTACCCAATCTGTCCGCTAACGCTTTATCTGAAAATAATCTTGAGACGGACACCGCCATGCAGCCGGCATCGGCCGCTTTACATATCAAGCCGTTTTCATTATTTCTTATAAGGCTATCAACGCCGGGCGCGTTTGTTGTTACAATAGGTAAGCCCGCCGCCATTGCCTCGATTATCACCTTCGCGAATAACTCGATGTATGTTGGAAAGACAAATATGTCGGAAGCCCTATAGTACTCAATCAGCTTTTCATTGGGTATCTGGGGATCTCCGTTCTTTGAGTATCCGGGGGCAAGCTCCCTCACGATCAAATGCCCCCCGTGGCCTTCGGTTTCCGCCAGGGATCTGATCACTTCACAGTCTTTACCCGCTAAAAGCCACTTGAACCGGAGGCCTTCGGCTAAAAGCTTTTTAATGATCTGAGGAATATGCCTGTAACCTTTCTTTGGATGATTCCGGCCTACCGTAAGTATAAGCTTCTCGTCTTCTTTGATGCCAAGCTCATCCCTCACCGCTCGTCTGTCGATCTCGGTCCGGAATTTCGCGTAATCGACACCGTTAGGTAAAATAGAGATCTTTCCTTCGGGTACACCTATTGACAGATAATCATTTTTTGTGGAATCACCGGCCGTTACCAATGCCGAAAATTTTCTGTAATTATCCCTGACTCTCGCGTCTATTGCCTTATTTAAACGGTAGCCGTAATTTAACTCCGGCAGCATTTGTATATCTTCGCCTGCTGAGCGGAGCACACAAGGGATCCCGTTTCTATTGAAAAAATCGACCGAAGCGGCTCCGAGCGGATAGCCCACTGTCACCTGCCAGAGATCAAACCTGTACTTTTTTTGGATTCCGTCCAGCATTCTCTCAAGATATATCTTACCAAGATGATAATTGATAAAAAGGAACCGGTTGATCAGGGGATTTACGCGCAGGATCTCATAATTATAATCATCATCCCTGCCATCCCCCGGTGTAGGCGTTATGACAACGGCACTGTGCCCTTTATCAACAGTCCTATTTGCTACCTGATGAACGCAGGCCTGCGCTCCGCCGATATTAGGGAAATAATTGGATATAAGATGGGCTATTTTCATCTCAGGCTCAATACCCTTCTTGCGGCGCGTTTTATCTTATCCGGTGTTGCCATCATGGCCTTCAGCAGCAATTTACGCGCCGTCCATCTATTTGTGATCTCTGTCGAAAGCTCAAGCGCCTCACCCAGCAAATGCCTGTATCTTTCTCTTTCTATATCCTTCATGAAGAAAGAGTCTGTGCTGTGATGGCCCGCGGAATCATAGAATGAATAGTCGCAGTCCGGCCGCATAAGGCCCTGCTCTATCACGTGATCGTAAAGCTCTGTGCCGGGATACGGAGTAAAGGTGCAAAGATTCAGGGAATCAGGATCAAGCTGTTTTATAAAATCTATTGTCTTCCTTAGATCCTCTTCCGTCTCGTAAGGCATTCCGACCATAAAATAAGCATGAAGCCAGAATCCGTATTTCCTGATAAGGGCTGCGGACTTCATGACTTGTTCCGTAGTGATATTCTTCTTTATCTTTCTGAGTATATCGTCACTGCCCGATTCTACACCTATTTTTATCCTCTTACAGCCTGAATGCCTTAGCGCCTTGAGCACATCCTCATCCAGGCAATTGACATTCGTAAGGCAATCCCAGCTTAATTTAGAGCCGTATTTTTTCCTGATCAAGCCGCAGAATTCCATGATGCAGCGTTTGTTCGAGGTAAAAGTATCGTCCCAGAAACCGAATGAACGCACATTGTAGGAGTCAACAAGATGATCAAGCTCATTCATTATATTCTGAGGCGATCGGAGGCGGACTTTCCGCTCCCATAACGGCACTGAGGCGCAGAAAGCGCATGAAAAAGGGCATCCCCGGCTGCCCACCATAAAACTCAATTTGTCTCTGCCGTATCTATCCCTTTCAAGCAAAAGCTCCCTGTCGGGTATAGGCAGAGCATCAAGGTCATCTATCCTTTCGGCCTTTCCGGTAAAACAAACGGTTTCCCCCTCTCTATAAATGAGACCCTTTACTTTAGAAAAATCCGGCGCCTTGTCAAAAAATACTTTTATGAATTCCGGCAGTGAATATTCGGCTTCGCCGGAAAAGGCAAAATCGATCTCAGGGTTATCCCGCATGACCCTTTCCCCTGCAATGGTGACATGCGGTCCGCCCGCTATCAGAACGACATCAGGGTTCACTTTGGCTATTTTAAACACTTCCCTGCATGAAGAATGCACGGGCGTCATCATAGTGACCCCTATAAGAGAAGGGCGGTATTCATCGATCACGCGCCTTAGTCCGGCCCAACTGGGATGAGAACCGTCTTTAAGTGAACTCTCGTAACTTTTCTGGCTTTCCGCCCGGTTGAGGTTTGTATAAGCCAGGCCTTTACCGCTGAAATCCGTATCCGCGTCATAGACCTTAACGCTATAACCGGCCCTATCAAGGGCTGTAGCTAAATATAACAGTCCGAGCGGAATGCTCTCCACCGAAAACCCCTTCAGCCTCTCGTAAGGCGGGTTTATAAGCAGTATTCTCTTAGCTATTTTTCTGCCTCTGTCTTTATCCATGATCTTATGCCAGATCTTTCAATACGCTATGTATTCTGGAAGCCGCGGCCTTCCATGTATTATTCTTTGTAAGGACTTGCCGAGCCCTTTCTCTGTTTATACCGTTCCCTATATCGCTTCTCAGCGCGGATATAATACTTCCCGCTGTCATCTTAACATCAGAATATTCAACACCGTCAGCAAGAAGATCCCTGGAAATAAACGGCCGTGATAAAAATGACGGCACGTAAAGCCTTGCCCCGCACATAGCCGCTTCAACCGCGGCAAGCCCCGCGCTTTCCGGATGGGTAACGCAGAATATATGGCACTTTCTGTAAATCTTTATGACATCCAGGTACGGCACCTTACTTTTTCGCAGATATCCTGATTCCTCCAACTCGCCTGCCAGGTCCCATTTGACGATGCCGTCGTTATTCTGCCTGTAAATATTAAAATTCAAATGCGGGAGGAGGCGCCGAGCGGCTTTGAACGCTTTAAAATATATGCGCGAGCAATCCAGTTTACCTCCGTACCAGCTATGATCCACGAATATATTTATCTCGTTAGCGGCAATATGCTCGGGAAAACAGATATCAGGGGCCGCGGGCCATCCGCATCTTTCAACTACAATATCTTTGCCGATAAACTTTCTCACCAATGAGGACACCCCGGCCCTGCGGGGCTTAACGGTAAAAAGTATGTCCTCGCCATAGTTGAGGCGGTATGTATCATCTATTATGGAGCAAAGCTTGCCCGGGAATTCCCTTCTTATTTTTTTGTATTCACTCTCTCTGCCTTTCTCGGACATCTTCGTAAAACCGCCCTGGAATGTGGAAAGAACAGCTATCGCGTCCTTCCGGTCCAGTATGCGGTGGGCGGAATAAAAATTATTTATGCTGATAATGTCATAAAATTCCGAAAGGTGCCTGGTAAGAAAATACGCCGAGACCGAAGCATGCGAATTTATAGTTGCAAGAGAAAGAGGCCTTTCCTTATCCCACCAGCCGCCCCATATTATCAGTTTCCGCTTCATGCCGCCTGTTTCCTCATTATAAATATAGCGCTTGAATATATTCCTTTTTCCGCAAAAAATCTTGTCGTAGGTATTACCGGAAATTCTGACGGAGAATACAACAACAGCGGAGCGGCTTCTATGACTTTAAAGCCGTTCTGCTCAAACAGGGATCTCCAGCTTTCCACTCTAAAAGACTCCATACAATCAAAAAAACCCTTCTGCCATCCGTGGCCTCTCGGGAGAAACCTGCGCCATGTCTTGATCTCAACTGTATCCGCCCTGACTTTAACCGCGTTCCGCCTCGCAGGGTTCATATTGAACAGCTTTCTTGCGCCGTTATAAACTTGAGCGGGAAGCGAAAGCCAGAGCCATACATTAGTCGGTACGGTAAAGGCGTAAATACAGCCGTCCTTTCCGATCCTTCTGAGCTCGGAAAACGCATTCATGACGTCAGGTATATGTTCGAGAACGTGGTTAGCAAATACCAGATCAAAGCTCCCGGAATCAAAGGGAGCCTTTCTTATATCGCATAAAACAAAATCAAAGCCATCAGGGCTTATCCCGCTTTGATATATATCGGAAGCTACCACATCACCCAGCCTGCGAAGATAGGGTATCTGATAACCGCCACCGCTGCCGAACTCAAGTATGCGTTTTTTTCCGGCCCATGGCACATGGTTCTCGAGATGGCGCAATGCTATTTCCATTTCAGCCTTTCTCTTTCTCTCTCTATGCAGTTTTTCCAGCGCCCCAGCCATATACTATCTGCTTTCCCTGCCAAGCACATTTTTAATATAGTCTTTTACCATAATAGAGTTGACATTTCTCGCGTTAAAATTCAGGAATGTCGCGACAAAATAATTTTTAATGCCATGAAGCCCCTTTGTTCCCCTGAAATATTCTACTAATTTTCTCGGCACTCCCCCTATCAATCGCCGCCTGTCGAGTTTCTTTCTATGAAGGTCATCGCTGAACAGCCCGTATAGGTCCTTCATCCTGAGTAAGTCCAGGTACAGCCTTTTTCCCAGCTTAAATTCAAGCGGTATACGGCTCCAAAAATCCATGACTTCAGCGTCCCAGAATGGCAAACGCCATTCATAGCCCCAGAAATCATAAGTCCTTACAGAGTTAACGATAAACTTGGCCTGACGCTCCTGCCATTCCCAATACTCATAGGCATCAGCGATCTGTTGTCCGGAGCCTAAAGGTCTCTCATAAAAATATTTCGCAAGGCCGTCCGCAAGGTGATCCCTTGCTGTTTTTTTGTTCAGTTTTAACGGCCACAAGCCATAATGTTTTTTCAATATACTATCTATCAGATCTCTTTTTGTAATATTGCCCTCTTTTCCGGCAAAGATATACTGAAGGTGGCCCCCGGTTATAAAATCACCCGTATGGCCAGGGACGAATACTGAGTCTTCGGGTATTGCCTGCCTTTCCCTGAGTTGCTTCACGGCTATCCATTCATCCCCGTTAGGCAGCGCGGAAAGGTTATCCTGTGAATAGAAAAAATCATTCCACATGTCACTTCTATAGGTTTCGTGCCATATCTTCCTCGAATACGGTATATATTTCCAGTCATATCCGATTTTTTCCGCTACTTTCCTGCTTAAACGCGTTTCCCAATTATCAGTAACGCCGTATGACAGGCATAGCACGTTTTCGTATCCGATCTTCTTAAGCATTGATGCTACAAGCCTTGAATCCACCCCCCCGCTCAATGGCACAACGATCTTTCTACCGTCCACGCTGCTGACTAACCGGCGAAAGGCTTTATGCAGTATGCAGTCATATTCTTCTATCAGACTATCCGCGGAGGCCTGATTCTTATCTTTATTATAAAAATCGTAATACCTTTCTACGCGCGGTGAATCGGGGCCTTCCGAAGAAAAAGAAACAGCTTCGCCGGCCCTGAGCTGCTTTAAACCTTCGCACAATGTATTATCTCCGGAGACATATCCTGACATTAAAAATTCTTCGACTGCGTGATGGCTTATTGCCGCATTCATCTTTCTTTTTATATCATGCGCTTCTCCGCCTATAAAAAAGGCCTCTTTCGTCTTACCAAAAAATACCGGAAAACTTCGTATTCTGTCCACGGACGCGAATACCTTCCCGTTATCCGCGAGGATCAGCGCAAAAGAGCCGTTTAAGCTCCCGGCCAGATCTATAAATGCAGTAAAGTCCGCACCAGCCTTGCTCAGGATGAGGTCGGCTAATTTCTTCGCGCTAAAACAATCTCCTTTAAAAAAAGCGTATCCTTTTACAAGGCAGACCGCGCCGCTCTTTTCGCCGCGGATCCATTTAGCTTCATCCGCGACTCCTGTATTCATCATCCTGTTTTTGTCGATAATTATACCGTCCATCAGCTGACCGATCTCACGCCTTTTTTGACCGTATCTATCACGACATTGACCTGGCCTTCGTCCATTTCCGGGAAAAGAGGTAAGGCCAGTGTCTCCTGAGCGGCGCTTTCCGCTTCCGGCAGATCCCCCTCCCTGTAGCCTAGCTCCTTATAACACTCCTGCAAGTGCAGGGGTACCGGATAATATACGCGGGATTCAACGCCGTTTTCATTCAGAAAATTCAAAAGCCTGTCTCTCCTGCCGCCTTCTACTCTAGCCACATACAGATGATATACGTGCCTTCCTTTTTCCTGTTCCCGCGGCACCGTTATTACATCCTTAAGCAGAGAATTATACCTGTCCGCTATCTCCCTGCGCCTTTCCGTCCATCCGTTAAGTGAATCAAGTTTGATCGATAATATCGCGGCCTGAAGATTATCCAGCCTGCTGTTAAAGCCTATGATCGAATGGCGGTATTTTGAAGTGGTCCCATGCACTCTTAAAAGCGCGACAGCGTCAGCCAGGCCTTTATCACTTGTGATCACCATACCACCGTCCCCAAAAGCCCCGAGGTTCTTTGATGGGTAAAAACTAAGGCATCCGGCATCACCCATAGAACCGATATTGCGGGTTGAATATTTAGCGCCTATTGCCTGAGCTGAATCTTCTATGACTCTAAGCCGGTGTTCATGCGCTATGCCGGTTATGGCATCCATGTCGCATGGATTGCCGTAAAGATGCACAGGTATAATAGCCTTAGTCCTGGAAGTAACCGCTTCTTTTACTTTAGCGGGATCTATATTATAAGTCACCGGGTCTATATCGACAAATACAGGCCTGGCTCCCACTCTTGATATAGCCTCCGCTGTGGCAACAAAAGTAAAAGGCGTGGTTATTACCTCATCGCCTTCTTTGACTCCCAATGCAGTAAGCGCAAGTATCAGCGCGTCTGTACCTGATGCTACACCCAGAGCGAATTTCACTCCGCAAAAACGGCAAATAGCCTCTTCCAGGTTTTTCGTATCTTTGCCGAGAACAAAACTGCCCGCCCCGGCGATCTCGACCATCTTTTTATCTATACTGCCCTTCAGACGTTCATATTGAACGTTGATATTCATAAGCGGTATTTTCATATATGTCTCCTGTCTATTGCCCATGTGTACCGTTTAGAGCAATGCTTCTATGTTTGTTAAGCCGCCTGCTTATATATCCTTTTTTCTCCAAAGCCGACAGCCTGTCAAGAGTTATCTTGTATGAATTTATGCCGCATGCTTTCTGGATCTCCCGGACATACGGACTCTGGTGGTATTTACCTATGTACTCCTTGAGATAATTGTAGACATTAAGTTGCTTTTGGGTAAGGTTGTATTGTTTCATTCATACCTATCTTATCGGTAGGTATCCTGATCTGCGGATCTTTTGGGATGTCATAAGGAGCGGATACACCGGTAAAGTTCTGTATTTTACCTGTCCTCTATATTACGTAAATAGACTGATTCTCTAATTCGTCCAGGTGATCCATAGGCTACCAGTTAAAAATAGGTTTTCTTGTTCTTTCCTTTTTCCTCGCATCGTAAGGAAGAAGATCACTCCATTTTTTCTTGAATAAAGCGCTGTTTTTATTATAGAGCTTCAGGTCATCGGGCACCAGGCTTTTATAGAAATCCGAACGCCTCGTAGTCCCGCCGTTACCCACATGAAATGCCAGGACATTAACGGCCACATTCCTATATCCGGCTTTTATGCTGGCTAAAGAAAAATCCATATCGTAGAAATGCATCATACCGTAAGCCTCGTCAAGGAGCCCTGTTTTCGCTATGAGGCTTTTTGTGAAGATAAAACACAGGCCGTCTATAACAGCCACGTCTTCGGCCGGATCCTTCATAGGCTCATTAAGGCCTACGCTTAAGAGATTATGTTTTAAGGTATCCTCGTCGCATGAACAGTTCTTTCTGATCAGCTGCCTTCCTGCCAGGCATGCCAGGCCTATGCCGGGATCGGATTCCATCATCGTCACTATTCTATCAAGCCACCCCTTCTCAAACACGACAACGTCATTATGC
Organism: Candidatus Omnitrophota bacterium; assembly: GCA_016783745.1. Lineage (GTDB taxonomy): Bacteria > Omnitrophota > Gorgyraeia > JAHIPI01 > JAHIPI01 > BS750m-G14. The sequence goes on from JADHVZ010000029.1 coordinate 14,100, forward strand.
ATCTGGCAGATATATTCATATTTGCTTGCCACTATGCCCTGGTTTATCGCCAGGATCGGCCCGATATTCTTTTCATTGCGCAAATACTTTACGTCTAATTCACTTGACAATTCCCTGAAATACTCTCCGGTTCCGTCGGTCGAGCCGTTGTCTATGATAACAAGCTCGTACGGCGCCAGTGTATTCATCCTGATATAGTCGGCGCATATCCGCGTAAATCCAAGCAGATTACAGACAGGTATTACTATGCTTACGCCTTTAGCTTCCATGTACTTGATCCAGCCTTCCTCTCACAATATACTGCTCGGTCAGCAAATACTCTATTCTACCAAATAATATCTTATTGAGTATTTTTTTTGATTTCGAAGCCCTGACATACCTCTTCTCTTTTTCTATGGTATAACCGGCGTCACTGAACATTTTTACTATGCCGCTTAAAGTAAAAAACCTCAAATGCGATTCGTCCAGTATGCCCTCCGGTTTATACTCCCATCTGTTTTTCATCAGCTCTTTGATGATACTGTAATGGCATATGTTCGGCAGACACGCTAAGCAATACCCCCCTTTTTTCAGAAAATATGAATGCTCTTTTAATACCTTCCATGGGTCCTTAAGATGTTCCAGGATCGAGCCGTATACTATACAGTCAAAGTTATAACCTTTTTCAAACGTGAGCCTGGTGTCTTCGACGTCGCCGATTATCAGCTTATCTACATTGCGCTTAGCTACATCGAGTACCGCCTTTTCCTTTTCGATTCCTACGACCTCGGCGTTCCGCTGCGCCCTCAGCTTTTTGCCCATATTGCCGTAACCACAGCCGACATCAAGCACACGCCTTACGCCGGAGGGTATCAGATCTATGATATCGTCTCTTTCGCTCGCGTAATATTTACCTTCTCTTCCCGGGATAAAATCGGTCATTTTCCTTTAAACCAATCTATGCTCATCTGTAAACCGTCTTCCAGTTTTACGAAAGGGTGCCAGTTCAGATCCTTTTTTGCCAAAGATATATCGGGACATCTCGTTTTCGGGTCATCGACACGGAGTTCCTTGAATTCCACTTCGCTGCGGGAGGCGGTCATCTCTATGATCTTATGCGCGAGCTCGATGATGCTCATTTCATCGGGATTTCCTATATTGACCGGTGTATTCATGCCGGAATTCATAAGGCTGTATATACCGTTGACCAGGTCAGTTACGTAGCAGAAACTGCGTGTCTGGGATCCGTCTCCAAATACGGTCACGGGTTGATCGTGCATGGCCTGTTCGATAAATTCAGGTATTGCGCGGCCGTCTTTTTTTCTCATCTTAGGCCCGTAAGTATTGAATATCCGCGCTATTTTCACATCAAGGCCGTGATAATGGTGATATGCCATTGTAATGGCTTCGGCAAACCTCTTACTCTCGTCATATACGCCGCGCGGGCCTATGGTATTGACGTTTCCCCAGTAACTTTCCGGCTGCGGATGCACGGTGGGGTCTCCGTAAACTTCACTGGTAGAGGCTAATAAAAACTTGGCGCCCTTTGCCATGGCCACTCCCAGGGCATTATGTGTACCCAATGAGCCCACCTTTAAAGTCTGTATCGGAAATTTTAAATAATCTACCGGGCTTGCCGGCGAGGCAAAATGAAGGACAAAATCCAGCTTGCCGGACACATCTATATATTTAGTCACGTCGTGCCGGATGAATTCAAAGTTCGATTTTTTCAATAGATGTGATATGTTATCCTTACTTCCGGTTATAAGATTGTCCATACATATGATATGAAAACCTTTCCCCGCGAGAAAAGAACTCAGATGCGAACCTATAAAGCCCGCGCCGCCTGTTAATAATATTCTCTTCATTTACTCTGAAACCATTCCATCGTCTTTTTAAGGCCGGTATCAAAATCGACCTTGGGTTCGATCTTTAGAAGATCTTTCATCTTCGATATGTCAGCCATCGTCTTGCGGACGTCGCCTCTTCTCGTAGGCGCGAATTCCGGTTCAAGCACTTTACCCAGAAGGCCGTTTATCCCATTTACAATATCCAGTATAGAATATGCGTTTTGACAGGCTATGTTGAAGACTTCGCCGCCTACATCCTTTGCCTTGGCCGCCGCGAGGTTGGCGTCAGCTACATTCTTTACATACGTAAAATCCCTTGATTGCTCGCCGTCACCTTCGATTATGGGCGGCTTACCTTCTATCATCCTCGCGATAAACGCAGGAATTACAGCCGAGTATTTGGACTCCGGATTCTGCCTTGGGCCGAATACGTTAAAGTAACGCAGCGATACTACTTCCAGGCCGAAAGTCTTCGTAAAGGTATATCCGTAGTATTCGCCGGCAAGCTTAGAAACAGCGTAGGGGGATATCGGCTTCGGCATAAACTCTTCTTTTTCCGGGAATTGATCGCAATCTCCATAGACCGAACTGCTTGAAGCGTAGACTACCCTCTTCACACCCGCCTCCTTTGAAGCCAAAAACACGCTTAAAGTACCGCTTACGTTTATATCATTGGTGAGAGTAGGGTCATCGACTGATTTTGGAACGCTTCTCAGGGCTGCCTGGTGCAATACGTAGTCCGCGCCTTTAGCTGCTTTCTTTACCGCGTCAATATTTCTTATATCATCCTCTATGAGCTCGATATCATTTTTAAAAGGTTCGATGTTTTCTCTCGTGCCGGTTATAAAACTGTCTATGATCTTGACCTTGTGTCCCTTTTTAAGCAACTCCTCCACAATGTTAGAGCCTATAAAACCCGCTCCCCCGGTTACCAGATATGTCTCCATATTCCTCCCTATTCTCACAATTTTATTATTTTTTTGTTCTTTATTCCGTTTGACTTAAAGGCGTTTCTTGAATCAAACACAAGCCTTGAGTTTTTCGCTATCCACCCATAATCAAACGCGCTATGGTCTGTCGCCAGAACAACGCAATCCTGCCCTTTCACAAAATTCCTCTTCAGGGTTTTTGACTTAAGTATTTTTCCGTCAACCTTTATATTCGAAGTATAGGGATCATGGTAAGTCACTTTCGCCTCTCTATCCATGAAGAGCTTTATTATCTCAAATGAAGGTGATTCTCGGGTATCGCTTACATCCTTTTTGTAGGTAACCCCAAGAAGCAGTATTCTACAGCCTTTAATAGGTTTACGCCTTCCGTTAAGGGCTGCCGAGACTCTTTTTACGACATATTGCGGCATAGATGAATTTATGTTATCGGCTACTTCGATAAAGCGGGATCTGAATCCGTGCAGGCTTGCCTTCCATGAAAGATACAGTGGATCGATGTTAATACAGTGTCCGCCGATACCGGGACCCGGATAGAACGGCATAAACCCGAACGGCTTTGTCTTAGCGGCATTGATCACTTCCCATACGTCCACATCCAGCTTCTCGCACATCAAAGCCAGTTCGTTGACAAGGCCTATATTTACGCTTCTGAATGTATTTTCTAATAATTTTGCCATTTCAGCCACTTTACTGGATGATACCGGCACGACCTGGTCCACTATTTTTCCATAAAAGAGCTTTGCCAGCTCGGTTGACTTTTTACTTACTCCTCCGACTACCTTAGGGATATTATTGGTCGTATAGACCTTATTACTGGGATCCACCCGCTCCGGTGAAAACGCGAGACAGAAATCCTTATCCACCTTAAAACCGCCGCTTTCAAACATCGGCAACAGGATCTCTTCGGTAGTCCCGGGATACGTGGTGCTTTCCAGGATATAAAGCTGGCCACTTCTTTTATTTTTTATAATATTCTTCAAGGCGCTCACAATGTATGATATGTCCGGCTCTTTAGTCTTACTCAAAGGCGTCGGTACGCAGATTATTATCGCATCCAGCCTTTTGACAACGGCATAATCATCCGTAGCGCCCAATAAGCCCTTTTTCACAAGCCGCGTTACCGCCTCAGTCGAAACATCCAGGATATGCGATTTTCCTTTTTTAAGGGATTTAACGCGTTTTGCGCTGGTATCTATACCTGCTACTTCGAACCCTTTCCCGGCAAAGGCCACGGCCAGGGGCAGGCCTACATAGCCAAGGCCTACCACACCTATCTTAGCTGATCCATTTTCTATCTTATTTTTTAAAGTCTGGTACATAACCGTGCTTTACCCTCCGTTCATTAATGAGATAATCCTGAAGCGCGGATTGCCAGTCTCTGGGGCTTTCGTTAAAAAGTTTTGAATATTTATCCGTATTAAGAATTGACATGCCCGGCCTTTCCGCGGGCCTGTCAAGCTCTAATGAGGTCATAGGAAGGATTATAGCGTCTCTTTTGCCGATTATTCTTACGATCTCCTCCGCATACCTGTACCATGAACAGCTTCCGTTGTTTGAAAAATGAAAAACACCGTACGGGTCTTTATTTTTTGTTGATAAAGAGATCAGGTTTTTAACGGCATCCGATAGATCTTTAGTATACGTCGGTGATCCGAACTGGTCTACCACAATTTTAAGTTCTTTTTTGCGCTCGATTTTGTCTAAAATAATATCTACAAAATTTCTTCCGTTTTTGCCGAAAAGCCAGCTGGTCCTGATAATAAAATATTTATCAAGGATGCTTCTCATCGATTCCTCACCCTTGAGCTTTGACAGACCGTATACATTCAGGGGATTCGTCCTGTCATCCTCCTCATATGGCTTGTTCTTTGTCCCATCGAACACAAAATCACTGCTGATATAATGCATGACCGCCTTGACTTCTTTACACCCCAGCGCTATATTGTGCGTGCCTTCGGCGTTTATCTTCATGGCATTGTCTCTATCATCTTCGCAGCCGTCGACATCGGTCCATGCCGCCGTATGGATCACAAAGTTCGGCTTCGCTTTCTTCACCATGGCCATAGTCATGGCACTATTTGTGATATCGCATTTGATAAACTGCTTGGGCTTCGCGGCCGGATTTCTGCACTCGATGATATCCGTGCCTGTAACATCATAGTCCCTGCGCAAAAGTTCGATAAGGTCTATGCCCAGCATCCCGCTTGAACCGGTTATGAGTATTTTTTTCATCTTTAGGCCTGTTTCTCCGTTTCTGACTTCTCCCAGAGCCTTGCGTCCCCGGCTGATTCCTTCAAAGGCTTCCACCACTGCGTATTCTTCTTATACCATTCGACAGTCTCATCGAGCGCCCGGTCAAAATCGTGCCCTGGTTCCCACCCCAGAGCCTGGATCTTGGAATATTTCATGGAATAACGCTTGTCGTGGCCGGGCCTATCTTTGACGAACTCGATCAGATCCTCACTTTTGCCCACAAACCTTAAGATCCTGCGCGTCAGCTCTATGTTCGTGATCTCATTGCCCGTACTCACATTGTAGGCCTCGCCTATTTTTCCTTTATGCAAAACCAGGTCTATCGCGCTGCAATGGTCTAACACATACACCCAATCTCTTATATTCATTCCATCGGCGTACACCGGTAATTTCTTATTTTCTATCGCGTTTGTTATGAAAAGCGGTATTACCTTTTCCGGATATTGATAAGGCCCAAAATTGTTGGAGCTTCTGGTCACCACAACAGGTAACTTGTAAGTCGTATAGAATGACAGGGCCAACAGGTCCGCTCCGGCCTTGCTTGCCGAGTAAGGGCTCCTGGGATTGAGCGTGCTTCCTTCCGTGAAACTTCCTTTATCAATACTCCCGTATACCTCATCGGTACCTATCTGCACGAATCTGTCTATACCGATATCCTTTGCGACTCTCAGAAGATTCAAGACTCCGTGGACATTTGTTTTTATGAACTGATTCGGGTTATTTATCGATCTGTCAACGTGGCTTTCCGCGGCAAAATTCACCACCGCATCACATCCCTGCATAGCGTTTTTCGCAATATCGGGATCTTTTATGTCTCCGTGTATAAAGCTGTATCGCGGATCGTCCTGAATATCTTCAAGATTTCTCGGATTACCGCAATAGGTGAGTATGTCCAGGTTCACAAACTCATAATCATCATATTTATGCAGCATATACCTTATGAAATTGGATCCGATAAACCCCGCGCCGCCCGTTATAAGTATTCTCCTCTTTGGCTTGATCGTCATTACGCGTTTTCCTTTCGATTTGCTTTCCTCTTAGCCAGGTTAGCTGCTTTTATCAGAGAATCGAATGTGCCTGAGTCTGTCCACCATCCCTTTAATATATCAAAACAAAGTTTGCCCCTATCGAGGTAAGCATTATTGACATCGGTGACCTCAAGCTCCCCCCGGCCTGAAGGCTTCAGATTCCTTACAATATCGAATACGCCGGAATCATACATATAGACGCCTGTGACAATATAGTCGGATTTCGGCTTTTTGGGTTTTTCCTCTATGGATATTATCTTATCGCCCTCCATCTCCACTACTCCGAACCTGCCGGGGTCCTCGACTTTCTTGATCAATATCCTGGCGCCGCTTTTTTGCTGGCGGAAATTATCCACATATTTTTTTATACTTTTCTCGAGTATATTGTCGCCGAGCATGACTACTATTCTCTCACCGTCAGCAAAATGTTCGGCAAGTTGGAGCGCGGCTGCTATGCCGCCTTCCCCCTCCTGGTAGGTGTAATTAATATGCTTGAGCCCGAAATGCTGGCCGTTGCCTAAAAGCTTTAAAAAATCCCCGGCATGATTGCCTCCGGTCACTAACAGTATGTCTTTTATTCCGGCATCGACAAGCGTCTGCAGCGGATAATATATCATAGGTTTTGAATAGATCGGGAGAAGATGCTTGTTTGTTATTTTTGTCAACGGTTTAAGCCGGGTACCTAGTCCGCCGGCAAGTATCACGCCCTTCATCACTGTCACCTCTTCCAATCGTATGGGATATCATTTTCATACGCGTCTAGTCTATACTCATCCGGTTTATTACGATTATAAGGTTCTGTTACCGTATTTATGACTATAGCCTCACTGTCACCGATACACTTAAAACCATGATAGACCATGGGCGGTATCTGGATCAAAGCTGGCTCATCCAGGCTCAAAATGAATTCGTCAACTTCTTTGTAGGAAGGAGAGCCTTTTCTCGCGTCATAGACAGCTAAACGTATTTTTCCGTTTATACATGAAAAATTATCTTTCTGTAATTTGTGGTAATGCCACGCCTTTGCTATTCCCGGCAGCACAGTTGTCATGTAAACCTGGCCGAATTTCTCGAATATCTCATCATCTGACCGCAATATTTCCATGAGCCTTCCCCTGTCGTCGGGGATGACTTTCAGTTTTTTTATCTTTACACCGTCTATCATAGCTTTCTCCCCATGCCCACATATTTAAAACCCGCTTTTTTTACTCTATCCGGACTATATATGTTTCTGCCGTCCACTATTACCGGCTCTCTCATCAGCTTCTTAACGCGCTTCAAGTCTAAATTCTTAAATTCGTTCCACTCGGTGACTATAGCCAGGCAATCACTATTCTTAACTGCGCTGTAGGCGTCATTGCAAAAGGTTACGCCGGAGAGGACTTTCTTAGCCTTCACCATGGCCTTAGGGTCAAAGGTCTTGATCTTGACCCCCTCCTTTTTAAGCATATTTATGATATCTATCGCGGGGGCGTACCTTATATCATCAGTACCCGGCTTGAAAGACAATCCGAGGACAGTCACAGTCTTTCCATTCAGTATCCATAGAGCCTCTTCTATTTTTTTTACAAAAAGTATCTTCTGCTGATCGTTTATTTTTTTGACCGCCCTTAAGATGTCAAATTCATAACCCAATTTTTCCGATATTCTTATAAAAGCTTCCAGGTCCTTAGGAAAACAGAAGCCGCCGAACCCGACGCCGGCATTTAAAAAACCGGCCCCGATGCGCTTGTCCATCCCCATGCCTTTTGCTACACTCACTATATCAGCGCCGCACTTTTCACATATATTGGAAATAGCGTTTATAAAAGATATCTTCGTGGCGAGATATGAATTTGAGGCGTGCTTGATCAATTCCGCGCTTTCAATGTCTGTAGCTATTATAGAAGTCTTGAATTTTTCATAAAGTTTTTCCAGGATTTCGCGGGCCTTCTTTGTCCTTACGCCTATCACTATCCTGTCGGGATTCATAAAATCATTTATGGCCTGCCCTTCTCTCAAAAACTCAGGGTTCGACGCGACATCGAATTGTATCCTTCTTTTGTTGTGGGCCTTTAAAGTCTCCTCGATCTTTCTGCCTGTATATACGGGAACCGTGCTTTTTTCAACGATCAGGCGGTATGACGGCATTTCCATAGCGATCCTGCGCGCGACATTCTCCACGTAACTTAGATCAGCTTCGCCGTTATCTTTAGGGGGTGTACCCACGGCAATAAAAATAACGGTTGATTTTTTCACTGCCAGGCTGATATTCGTCGTAAATATAAGCTTCTTCCTGCGCAAGTTGTCTTTGACCATCTCCCGGAGTCCGGGCTCGTAAATGGGGATGACTCCTCGCTTAAGGGCATTTATTTTCTCTTTATCTATATCCACGCAGACTACATTATTGCCGAGGTTGGCAAAGCAGGCCGCGGTCACAAGCCCCACATACCCGGCGCCGATAACTCCAACGTTCATTTTTACCTCCCTATTACTTTCGCCTTATGCACACCTTTTAATAAATCCAGCCTATGATTTAATGACGATAAATCGCTGTAGATAAAATTGAATTTCTTCTTTTTTACTAATATACGTATAATGCAGTTTATCTCGAAAAAGAGCGTATTTAAATGAAAAAGCCTCACGTAAGCGTGACGGGGCAGATCTACATCTACTCCCTTTCTCAAAAATACCCAGATCCAGTGCCTGTCCTGCGCGTTTTGATACGCGCTTATGTCTAGATCGAACCTCTCCTTGCCGGTAAGGATATATAGTAACCTTTTAGATCGCCCGAATTCATCATAAAAAAGCCCCTGATTTTTAGCAAAAAGATCCTTAAACGTCCCCGACTTTTTAAACGACGAGTGCTCAAGATGTATCACATACGCGCCTTGAGCTATCGCGACTTTATATCCGTTCTTTATCGCTCTTATGGAATATTCCGTATCCTCGAAGTAGCCCGGGCCGTACCCTTCCGGCCATACGCCTATCT
>JADHVZ010000030.1 GCA_016783745.1 Candidatus Omnitrophota bacterium
GCACCTCCCCTTATTGAAGGTGCCCTTTTTTTGGTAAAAACATCTGACATTCAACGTAGCAGCGTCTACTCCCTTCTACACGACTCCCTGATCCAGCATAGCGTCAGCGACCTTTACGAAACCGCCGATGTTCGCTCCGTTTACGTAATTAATGTACTTGCCTTCCGTGCCGTACCGCACACATTGCTCGTGAATAGCGATCATGATATTGTGCAGCTTCTGATCCACCTCTTCACGGCTCCACGCGTACCTCATGCTGTTCTGAGACATCTCAAGGCCTGATGTGGCGACTCCGCCCGCATTGGCCGCTTTTCCGGGCGCATAGAGGATCTTCGCCTCCTGAAATACCTCGATACCTTCGGGTGTAGTAGGCATATTCGCGCCTTCTCCGATGGCAATGCAGCCGTTTTTAACCAGTATCTTCGCGTCATCTCCGCTGATCTCGTTTTGAGTCGCGCTGGGGAACGCGGCGTCACATTTCACTCCCCACGGATTTTTGTTCTCGTAATATTTGCAATTGAATTTCTGCGCGTACTCTTTTATGCGGCCGCGCTTTATATTCTTTAGCTCAAGCACAAACGCCAGCCTTTTCTCGTCTATACCGCGCTCGTCATAGATGAACCCGCCGGAATCAGAAAGTGTGACCGGTTTCGCGCCTAATTGAATAAGTTTTTCCACTGTATACTGAGCTACGTTGCCGGATCCTGATACCGCGCAGACCTTGCCTTTAAAGCTCTCGCCTCTTAATTTAAGCATCTCCTGCACAAAATAGACGCATCCGTAACCGGTTGCTTCCGACCTTATAAGGCTTCCTCCCCAATTCAGGCCTTTACCCGTAAGAATGCCGGTAAATTCATTGCGCAATCTCTTATACTGGCCGAACATATAACCGATCTCGCGGCCGCCTACTCCAATATCACCGGCCGGAACATCCGTATCCGGTCCTATATGCCTGAAAAGCTCTGTCATGAAGCTCTGACAGAAATGCATCACCTCATTATCTGACTTTCCTTTCGGGTCAAAATCAGATCCGCCCTTACCACCGCCCATGGGAAGTGTGGTAAGGCTGTTTTTAAATACCTGTTCAAACGCTAAGAACTTCAACAGGCCGAGGTATACGGTAGGGTGTAAGCGCAGCCCTCCTTTATATGGGCCGAGCGCGCTGTTCATCTCTATGCGGAAGCCTCGATTTACCTGAATATCGCCCTTATCGTCGACCCAGGGCACGCGGAACATTATGACTCTCTCAGGCTCAACTATCCTTTCAAGTATCTTGGCTTTTTGATATTTCGGATTTTTTTCTACAAACGGCATCACAGAGGTGATCACTTCCTCTACTGCCTGATGGAATTCCGTTTCACCTTGATTTTTCTGGATGACTTTAGCTAAAAAATCCTTTACTTTAGCGTTCGCCATTTTAGCATCTCCTTGCTTTTTGTCTGTTCGGGGTCTTGTCGCAACGGCCATTTTTGCTCTCCTTTTTTTCCTGGTCATAGTTACCTCAAAAAAAAGACGTCTCTACGCTTATAAATAGAGAACGTCTTCGTCCGTTGCATAGAACCCCATTGTCCTATTATTTTCAGGATCTAATTTATCTAATCAATTATCTACAAATACACCGCTGATGTCAAGAGAAATATGCGGCTATCTCAACGAGGCGCGGATAAACTCGCGGAATATAGGATGAGCATTATCGGGTTTTGATTTGAATTCGGGATGCGACTGGCAGGCCATGAACCAGGGATGGTCCTCAAGCTCCACTATCTCCACCAGGTCTCTCTTTTTGTTAATACCTGAAAATACCATGCCTTTTCCTTCCATGATCTTGCGGAAATCATTATTGAACTCGTATCTATGGCGGTGCCTTTCACTGACTTTCTCTTCCCTGTACGCTTCGTACGCTTTTGTGTCTTTTTTAATTGAGCACTCATAGGCACCCAATCGCATCGTAGCTCCTTTTATATCAGTCTTCTTCTGCTCTTCAAGCAGGCTTATCACAGGGTACTTTGTGCGCTTGTCAAATTCCGATGAGTTCGCTCCCTTAAGGCCGCAGATATTCCTCGCGAACTCGATGACAGTGACCTGCATACCCAGGCACAGCCCTAAAAACGGAACATTATTTTCCCTGGCAAATCGGACTGCCTTTACCTTTCCCTCTATTCCGCGTGTTCCGAATCCTCCCGGCACCAGGATCCCCTTTACCCCCTGTAAATACCTGGCAGCACCATTCTTTTCTATGTCTTCGGAATCTACCTTCTTGATCGTGAGTGCTGTATTATTGGCAATAGCGCCGTGAGTAAGCGCTTCGTATATTGATTTATAAGCATCCTGAAGGGCTATATATTTTCCGACAACAGCTATCGTGGTCTTCTTAGAGGGATTTTTGATCTTTTTCAACACCTTGTTCTTCCATTCGGATAGATCGCTGTCCTTACATTTTATGTTAAGAAGGCGCAGGATCAATCTGTCCAATCCTTCTTTTTTCAAGCTAACAGGGACTTCATAAATACTCTTTACGTCTATGGCGGTTATTACGGCCTCGCTGTCCACATTACAAAAAAGGGCTATCTTTTCCTTGGCTTCGCGCATAAGGCGCTTCTCCGTCCTGCAGATGATAATATCGGGCGTTATACCTATCTGCCGGAGAGTCCCCACGCTATGCTGCGTCGGTTTTGTCTTTGTCTCGCCGGCTGACTTTATATAAGGTACTAATGTCACATGGACATTTATGGCATAATCCCTTCCCATGTCAAGCTTAAGCTGACGTATAGACTCAAGGAACGGCAAGCTTTCTATGTCTCCAACGGTGCCGCCGATCTCCACAATAACAACGTCCGCTTTGCTGTTCACAGCTGCCTTCTTTATGCCGTCTTTTATCTCATCGGTAATATGGGGTATTATCTGCACGGTCTTGCCCAGATAGTCGCCCTTCCTTTCCTTGGTTATAACAGAATAATATATTTTTCCTGTAGTAATATTATTATCCCGCGTCAACTTGGCGCTGGTAAAACGTTCGTAGTGACCTAGGTCCAGGTCTGTCTCCGCTCCGTCTTCTGTAACATATACCTCTCCGTGCTGGTAAGGGTTCATAGTGCCGGGATCAACGTTTATGTATGGATCGCATTTTATCAGCGTTACCTTTAATCCCCTTGATTCCATAAGCTTGCCGATCGCCGCTGAAGCTATTCCTTTTCCCAGACTTGAGACTACCCCACCGGTAACAAAGATATATTTTGACATGTTGTCTCCTTTAATTTAAATACTCCTGAATAGACCGTACCGAGAAATCTTGTTTTAAAATGGATTCGATACCATTTACGGCTGCCTGCGCTCCCTGTATAGTCGTTATGCAGGGTACGCCGTGCATTACAGCCATATTTCTCATGGGCCTCATATCCGATTGTCCTCTTTCACCAGACGGTGTGTTGATTATCAGCCCCAGCTCGTCTTTCCTGATCATTTCCAATATATCACGGCTTCCATCACCGATCTTCTTGACTACCTTTACATCTATATTATTGGAGCAAAGCACCTTGGATGTACCCTTTGTAGCTATTATACTAAAACCCATGTCAGCGAGTTTTTTGGCTATAAACGCTATGTCCCTCTTATCTCCGTCCTTCACGCTTATAAATACTCTTCCGCTTTTTGGAAGAGCGGCTCCGGCCGCGAGCTGCGACTTGTAAAATGCCATTCCGAAAGATGAGTCTATGCCCATGACCTCACCCGTAGACTTCATCTCAGGCCCTAAAATAATATCAACGCCTGAAAACCTTGAAAACGGAAGGACTGATTCCTTAACGGCTATATGCTTTACCTGCTTCTCTTCTGTAAAAGCGAGATCGACAAGCTTCTCGCCCGCCATCACTCTTGCGGCTATCTTTGCGAGAGGAATACCGGTGACTTTACTTACAAAAGGGACTGTCCTTGAAGCCCTCGGATTGACTTCCAACACATAAACAATCTCATCCCTGACCGCAAACTGTATATTAAGAAGCCCTATTACCTTTAGCTCCTTTGACAACGCGCGCGTATATTTACGTATAGTATCGATGATCTTATCGCTCAAGGTGTGGGGAGGCAATACACAGGCCGAATCGCCTGAATGTATGCCGGCTTCCTCTATATGCTCCATTATTCCGCCTATTACTGTAATCTCAGAGTCGGAGATAGCGTCAACGTCCACTTCAACAGCTCCTTCCAGGAATTTGTCTATTAATATAGGACGCTCTTCCGAGATATCCTTTGCCTCTTTGATGAATGCTTCCAAAGAGGCGTTATCATAGACTATTCTCATGGCCCTTCCGCCCAAAACATAGGAAGGCCTTACGAGGACCGGGAATCCAATTCTTTTAGCGATCCTTTTGGCGTCGGACTCTGAAGTGGCGGAACCATTGGGCGGCTGGTGCATCTTAAGCTTTTTGATAAGCTTCGCGAATTTGCCCCTATCTTCGGCCCTGTCTATCGATGATACGCTTGTCCCGATTATAGGAGCCCCGGAATCCTCAAGTCTTTTGGCTAGATTAAGCGGCGTCTGCCCCCCGAATTGCACGATAATACCGTCCGGATTTTCCCTGTCCACTATATTCATCACATCTTCGAATGTCAAAGGTTCGAAATACAGCTTATCAGATGTATCGTAATCCGTAGAAACCGTCTCAGGATTGGAATTCACCATAATAGTCTCATAACCGGCTTCCTTAAGGGCAAATGAGGCGTGACAACAGCAATAATCAAACTCTATACCCTGTCCGATCCTGTTGGGGCCGCCGCCCAATATCATTATCTTTTTCTTTTTGGAGGCCCTTGTCTCATCCTCTGTCTCGTATGTCGAATAGTAATAGGGGGTATAAGCCTCGAACTCTGCAGCACAAGTATCTACAAGTTTAAAAGTCGCTTCTATTCCTTCGTCTTTTCTTAGTTTTCTCACCGATAACTCATCGGAATCCGTAAGTTGCGCTATCTGCGCGTCGCTGAAGCCGTATTGTTTGGCTTTTAATAAAAGATCAGCGTTTAGCGGATAGCGTATAGCGGATAGTTCATTTTCTAATTCCACTATCTGCTTGATGTTATCGATGAACCAGGGGTCTATCTTGGTTATATTGAATATATCTTCTATACTCATTTCTCTTTGAAGCGCGTATTTGACATAAAATATCCTGGAGGCATTCGGTTCTCTTAATCTAAGCATGAGTTTTTCATCGGAGATCTCGGCATATTTCTTTTTATTATCCAGGCCTATGTGCCCGATCTCAAGCCCCCTCAATCCTTTCTGAAGAGCCTCCTTGAATGTCCTGCCTATCGCCATAGTCTCACCTACGGATTTCATGGAGATGCCCAGAACATCTTTGGCCTCAGGAAATTTCTCAAACGTAAACCGTGGTATTTTTACCACACAATAATCGATAGTAGGTTCAAATGAAGCGGGTGTTTCCTTTGTGATGTCGTTTCTTATCTCATCAAGCGTATAGCCGACAGCAAGCTTTGCCGCGAATTTCGCTATGGGGAAACCTGTCGCCTTACTCGCTAATGCGGAACTTCTCGATACCCTGGGGTTCATCTCGATGATCACCATTCTTCCGTCAGCGGGATCAACGGCAAACTGGATGTTAGAGCCTCCGGTCTCGACTCCGATCTTTCTGATAATAGCTATTGCGGCATCTCTCATCTTCTGGTATTCATTATCGGTCAATGTCTGGGCAGGCGCTACTGTTATCGAGTCGCCGGTGTGGATCCCCATAGGATCAAAGTTCTCGATAGAGCATACGATGACAACGTTGTCCTTTACGTCCCGCATCACCTCTAATTCGTATTCCTTCCATCCCAGGATGGATTCTTCTACCAGTATCTCACTGATCATACTGTTCTTAAGTCCTAAAGCGGCTATTTTTTCGAATTCTTCCGCGGTAGTCACTATTCCGCCGCCTGTGCCCCCGAGCGTGAAGCTCGGCCTGATGATCAAAGGCAGGCCCATTGCCTTCATGGCATCTTTCGCTTCCGCCATATTATAAGCAAGCATGCTTTTAGGAAGATCAAGGCCTATCTCCAGCATCGCCTTTTTAAAATCTTCTCTGTCCTCAGCCATTTTTATGACATCGTAATCGGCGCCCAGCATCTTTACCTTGTGCTTATCGAGAACACCGCTTTCAGCGAGCTTCATAGCTGTATTAAGGCCCGTCTGTCCGCCCAGAGTAGGCAGCAAAGCATCCGGCTTTTCCTTCTCAATGATCTTCTCCACTGCTTCCGGCGTTATGGGTTCTATATAGGTAAAATCCGCCATTTCAGGATCCGTCATAATGGTGGCAGGATTTGAATTTATGAGGACGACTTCAAAGCCTTCTTCCCTGAGGGCCTTACACGCCTGAGTCCCCGAATAATCAAACTCACAGGCCTGGCTTATGACTATAGGGCCGGATCCGATTATTAGGATTTTTTTTATGTCTGTACGCTTAGGCATATTACTTTACCTTGTAAAAAAACTATAAAATCACAAATCTCAAGCACCAAATCATATACTGCTCCCCGTTAAGTAATTGATGCTTTTTAGGAGGAAACCTCCTATAATAGCATCAAAGAAAGGGGAGCCAATGAAATATCGCAAATGGGACCCAAAAACCAAAATGCAAATTGTACTCGAGGGCCTGGAAGGTAGAACGCAGCTCTCAGAGCTATGCAACAAGTACCATATAACCCAGAGCATGTTTTACTACTGGGTTAAAGAACTCCAGACCAAAGGGCATAGGATCTTTGAATCCATAAAAGAGTCTAAAAAAGAACAAAAACTTAAAGAAGAAAATAAAAAGCTTAAAACTATTATAGCAGAACTCAGCATCGAGTTAAAAAAAACCGAATTAGAGTTACAAGAAGAAGACGATCTATGAAAAGACAGCATGAAGATAAACAAATCCTCCTTCAGGTCGAGCCCATTAAATCAGACCACCCGTTTTGGGGCTATAGGCGCATCTGGGCATATATGAAATACCGCCTAAACCAAAATGTCAATAAAAAGCGTATATACCGTATTATGAAAGAACACAATCTTCTGGTAATGCCTAACCTAAGGCTAAAGGCCAAGCGCGATAACCAGTCTACGAGAAGTAAGCCCAGAGCGGACCGGCCCAACCAGTTTTGGGGTACTGATATGACAAAGATCCTGATAGCCTCTTTCGGTTGGCTCTATCTGGTAATAATCCTTGACTGGTTTACCAAAAAGATTGTCGGCTACTCTGTCTCAAGCCACTCTCGTACCGAAGACTGGCTTGAAGCTTTTAATAATGCCTGTAATAGCCAATTCCCAAACGGAATATTGTCTAAAGAAAAGGATCTTTATCTTGTAAGCGATAACGGCTCGCAGCCGACATCACATAAATATATGCAGGCTTGTTCCGTATTGGAAATAAAACAGATATTCGCCAGTTATAACAATCCCAAAGGCAATGCTGACACAGAGCGCGTTATGAGAACCATCAAAGAAGACTTTATCTGGGTGAGAGAGTTCTCTTCGCCCATAGAATTCACAGAAGCATTTAAGAAGTGGGTTGAGGACTATAACACTGATTATCCCCATTCTTCTTTGAACTATTTAACTCCGTGTCAATTTGAGAAAGAGCACTTATTGGTTGCTACAAATATTTAACTTGACTAACGGGGTGCACTACAATCAATAACAAACACCAAATTCCAAACACGCTGTTTTGAATTTTGAATTTGGTCATTGGAGCTTGTTTGTAATTTGAAATTTGTGATTTGTGATTTCCTGTTCATATTAACTTACTCTAGCGCTTCATCATCTCCACAAACTCATCAAATAAATAAGCCGCGTCGTGCGGGCCGGGCGCCGCTTCCGGATGAAACTGTACGGAAAATACAGGCAGCTTTTTATGCCTTATACCTTCCAGGGTATTGTCATTCAGGTTCATATGCGTTATTTCAATATTATTCTTATCCAGAGAGTCTATATCTACGCAGAATCCGTGATTTTGAACGGTAATAGCGATCCTGCCGGTCTTCAGGTCCTTGACCGGCTGGTTTCCGCCGTGGTGGCCAAATTTAAGCTTGTATGTCTTCCCGCCTAAAGCAAGGCCCAGCATCTGCTGGCCGAGACATATACCAAAGATCGGTATCTTGCCTATTAATTTTTGCACATTCGCTACTACATACTGCACTGCCGCGGGATCGCCCGGACCGCTTGAAAGGAGCACCCCGTCCGGTTTCATTTCTAAGATATCGTCCGCGCTTGTGTTCGCAGGAACAACATTGACAGCGCATCCGCGTGCGGCGAGTTGGCGCAAAATATTAAACTTTACCCCGCAATCGATAACAACCACTTTATAAGCTCCTTTTTCCTGCCACTGGTAGGGCTTATCGGCTGTGACCTCCTTTACGAGATCTATCCCGACCAGGCCGGGGGATGACCGGGCCTTTTTGGCCAACCGGTTATCGTCAAGTTCCTCAGTAGAGATCACCGCCTTCATCGCGCCGCGCAGTCTTATATGTCTGGTCAAGGCGCGCGTATCTATGCCCTCAATACCCATAATATTATTTTCTTTGAGATAATCATCAAGGCTCATCGTCGATCGCCAGTTGCTTGCGATCCTGCTTCGCTCTTTTACGATGAAACCTTCCAGGAAAGGTTTTTTCGATTCAACATCTTCTCTGTTTATACCGTAGTTTCCGATCAGAGGATATGTCATCGCGACGATCTGCCCTTTATAGGAGGGGTCTGTGATGACCTCTTGATATCCGGTGAGGCTGGTATTAAATACGGCCTCTCCACATCGTAAGCCGCCGGCTCCGAAGAAATAGCCGTTAAACACTCTTCCGTCTTCAAGTACTAGTTTCGATTTTTTCTGTTTGTCATCCATAACGTGTCCGGATTATTTATTTAAAAAACATATGACCTTCTGGGTCACGATGTCAGACATGATCTTAAGGCCCGTATCAGCCGTATCAAAGACACCTACGGTATCTTTATATTTCCCGGATCCGGGAAAAAGCTTTGTCAATATATTTTTCGACCCGCGCAGCATCTTATCGTTAAAAAAGACGTTTTCTTTCTGCGGAAATAGCGCTACATAAAAGATGCCTGTTTCCACGAGATCCTGGAAAAAGTGCGTCCCAAATGAAAGCTCCGGCATAAGATTTCCTCCCGGAAACGCGATCTCACTCAATACTGTCATATTATTTATCTCAAAAAACGAGACCGGCACGCCTAATGTCGGTGTCGATGTCCCCCATCTGCCCGGCCCTAAAAGAAGCGTGGGCATATCCTCTTTTTCCCTGATCAGTTTGTTAAGATTGCCGACTATGCGCGCCACTTCATATTTATCCGTCATCTTAGCTTTTATATACGCATGCGGATCCACATAGACCACTCTGGCGATCGGCTGCGATACATTGCCCCCCAGAAAATAACCCTTTGACTCAAAAAGTATTTTTTCCTTCTTTACCGAGTCGGGTATAGTGACCTTTTTGCCCAGCCCGCTTGTCTGAAGGGGCCTGCACTGTAAAAGATTTATCTTGAACATCCCGCCTCTGGTAAAATTGACCGTAAATTCTATATCCACCGGATACCGGTAAGCGCGCTCCAGAGATTTCAAGGCTTTCTTTATTATATACAAAAAACGGCTTTTGGCGAATAATTCATCAAAATTAAGCACCCAGTAGTCCTTGTTCTTTGCCCCTCTGCCTTCCATCATCCTGCTGACTTCATCATCGCGGACGCCTATATTCTCTACACTTATGCTGATGCCTTCGTTCATCATGTCGGTGAACGGTATGGACTGATATCTGTTTTCCTTTACATTGATAACATCGACGTCATGCTGAGAAAATTTTCTCTGATCCTCGGCTGTCGAATAGGGCTTTAGCAAAGGCTCATCAAGCGCCACTACTCTGGCATAATCGCCTTCCACGCGGTTGACGGCACGGGTTCCCAGGCCGAATACCAGCCGCGCCATCCCCATCTTGGAGTTCATCTTCTCGTTCCACACATATGTGTTATATGAAATACCGACACCGGCCAGATCCGGGAAGAAATAATCCTTATGATACGAACCCGATACCCTCTGCACCAGAAGCGCCATCTGCTCGTCTCTCTTGTCCAGGCCGCGCCTTAGACGGTAATTCAGGGCCTCATCGCTCATAGTGCTTGCGTAGACCGTCCTGACAGCCTCAGCGAATTGAAGATAACGCTGTTCCGGCGGTCCCTGATTGGGGCAGAATACGCTTTCATATTTCCCGGCAAAGGCGTTTCCGAATCCGTCTTCAAGAAGGCTTGAGGAACGCACTATGATGGGAGATGTCCCAAAATATTCGATCATCTGCTGGAATTTCTCCATGATCTCTTCCGGGAACATACCGCGGGCCATCTTTTCCCGAAGAAGGCGGGCAGCCTCGAAATAACCTTCCTCTGTCTTCTGGTGCATACGCAGCTTCCACCAGCCGTTCTGGACTATGTAAGTGTAAAAAACGTCAGAGCCTATATAAAATGAATCGTGGGGCTCTGAAAGCTTTGCCCAGCTAAGTGAAGTATCTTTTAATAATATCCTTCGCGAAAGAAGCATTCCTACCGCTTTCCCGCCGATAAGCCCGGTCCCTATCAGGCGCGCTTTGATAGCGAGAAGATCATGAAGCGAAATATGGTCTTCGGCCAAAGCCTTGATCCTTTTATCCCGCGTCACCATTATCCTGTACAAATGCCGGCGCATGGAATTCGCCTCTTTCTGCAGCGGCTCTTTAGCCAGTTCCTCCGCGCGTATAAAAAGCCGGTCCCAGTGGTCCAGTTTTCTTGTAGCGCTTTCGGCGCCTTTTTCAGTAATATATGATAAGAGTTTTGCCGCGTGGGCACTGTCAGTTATAGGGACAAAGTTATCTCCGTCCATCATGTGCGGAAGAAACATGGTGGGAGAATAGCGGTTCCAGACCTTTAATGGATGCACATAGTTTGTGTTTGCCGAGCGATAAACATCAAGCAAAAGTTGCGTCGTCTCTCTGATACGTGCGATAGTCTTGAATGAATGCCTGTTTCTCAGGAGTGAAAAATACGTGAACGTATTGAGTTCGTATAGATACGGGCAGGTGACCATGAAGAAATTACCGACCATAAGATCGGTAGCCCACGCGGTAAGAAGATGCGAGAGGCAATCGAATACGTAATAAGCGCCGTCGCCTTCTTTAGTGATGATCTTATTCACCTGGGTCGTGAATGTCTCAAAACCACTTTCCGCGTCGAGTTTATACATCTTGATCCGCGGCGATTTCCTGAGCAAAGGCTTATGAGGCGCGAACCTCATATAAATGACATTTTTATCCTCTTCAAGCGCTTTTTTCACAAAAGGAGCGACAAAATCCTCATATTCCCTGATATCGTCTACCTGCCAGACTACATTATCACCCTTCCGCAGTCCGGTAAGTATATTATCCAGTCCCTTTATTCCCGTGCTTATCATGCCTTATCCTCTCTATAAGATATTACATCGCCGGCAAGCTGCTGTCCACCATCAAATAACTGTCTATAGCACGCGCTGTTTTACGCCCTTCGGACACAGCCCATACGACCAGAGACTGGCCGCGGCGCATATCGCCGGCCGCGAATACCTTTTCGACCGATGTTTTAAAAGTTTCATCTGTTTTCACGTTGCCGCGCCCGTCAAGCTGAGCGCCAAGCTCTTTAAGCAAAACATCGTGTTCCGGATGAATAAATCCTACGGCAAGTATGACAAGATCCGCTTCGATCTCAAATTCGCTGCCCGGAACTTCCTTCATAGCGGGGCAGGTACCGTCTTTCTCTTTTGCGAATTCAACTTTAACACATGAGAGTTTTTCCACGGCTCCGTTTTTGCCGGTAAATCTTTTTGTCATGACTGCCCAGTGCCTCTTGCCCCCTTCATCATGGCTGGAAGATGTCTTTAACACCAGTGGGTAATCCGGCCAGGGTTGATCATCGCTTCTCGATTCAAGCGGTCTGGATAAAAGTTCTATCTGGACCACACATGAGGCTCCCTGCCGGTGCGCCGTCCCTACACAATCAGCGCCGGTATCCCCTCCGCCGATCACGACCACCTTTTTGCCCTTTGCATCTATAATATCGTGTGCGGGTGTTTTCTCACCCGCGGCGCGCCTGTTCGCCTGGATCAGATAATCCATGGCAAACTCTATTCCCTTGAGGGGCCTTCCCTCTATCTTCAGGTCACGCGGTACACGCGAGCCGCAGGCAAGACAGACAGCGTCAAACCCCTTCAGGATACCGGAGACCGGAAGATCCTTTCCCGCTTCAATAGACGTTTTAAAATCTATTCCTTCCTTTTTCCAAATATCCACGCGGCGGTCGATGATCCATTTTTCAAGTTTAAAATCAGGTATACCATAACGCAGGATGCCGCCTATCTTATCGTCTTTTTCGAAGACGGTAACGCTATGTCCCGCCGAATTAAGCTGCGCGGCACAGGAAAGGCCGGCGGGCCCGGAACCTATCACCGCTACTTTTTTACCTGTACGTTTTTTAGGCAGCCTGGGTTTTATGAGGCCGTTTTTGAATCCGTACTCGATAACAGCCAATTCATTCTCCCTTATTGTAACCGCGTCATCGTTTATGCCAAGGACGCATGCGTATTCGCAAGGCGCCGGACAAAGCCTGCCCGTGACCTCCGGCATGTTATTGGTAGCATCCAGTAGAGCAAGGGCCTTCTCCCATTGGCCACGGAACATATAATCATTCCATTCGGGGATATAATTGCCTATAGGGCATCCCCAGTGACAGAAAGGTGTTCCGCAGTCCATGCAGCGTGAAGCCTGTTCCTGTGACTTCTCTTCCGGCCTCATCTCAGTCACATGGCAACAGTCCTTTGTCCGCTCACATACAGGCCTGTACGGCGCTGACTCCCGCTTGACTTTCAGAAATCCCCTGGGATCAGCCATCAGACACCTCCGTAAGGTCAAGCTTTTCATCTAGCTTCCTGCTCTCTAAAACATGTTTGTATTCAATCGGTATGACCTTGACGAATCTTTTAAACTCATTTTTGCATCCATCTAGAATACTCTTCGCCCTGGAGCTTCCGGTATATCTATAGTGATTACGAAGCAGTTGGTCTATTATCTTTTTATCGTCTTCGTCAGGCTTTTCTAAGAGCGCCATACCCATATTGCATCTGCTCTCAAATCTTCCGTCTTCATCATACACATAGGCTATGCCTCCTGACATTCCGGCCGCGAAATTCCTGCCGGTCCTACCCAGTATAAGCACCCTGCCGCCGGTCATATATTCGCATCCGTGATCGCCGACACCTTCGACAACGGCATAAAGCCCTGAATTCCTGATGCAGAATCTCTCACCTACCAGCCCCCTGACATACGCTTCGCCGGAAGTCGCTCCGTAAAAAACAGTATTACCCATGATGATGTTCTCTTCCGGCGTAAAAAGCGCTTTCTTGTCCGGATACACTATGAGCTTTCCCCCGGAAATACCTTTGCCTACATAATCATTTGCCATACCCTCAAGCTCAAAAGTGATCCCTTTGGCCAGGAACGCGCTGAAGCTTTGGCCGGCTACACCCCTGAATTTACAGTAGATCATATCCTCGGGAAGCTCTTTCAAGCCGAAACGCTTGCATACTTCACCGCTTAACATCGCGCCCACGGATCTGTTTGTGTTGTTGATACGCATGTCGATCTTCACCGGCGTTTCATCTTCGAGCGCCTGGCCGGCAAGCTTGATCAGTTTCACATCCAAGACATCACTGATCCTGTGGTCCTGTTCGGTTGTGCAGCGAACATCTCTTTTCGACGCCGCCTTTGGTTTATATAATATCCTTGAGTAATCGACTCTTTTCGCTTTCAAAGGTACTATTTTTTTGTCGATCTCGAGTAAATCAGTCCTACCTACCATCTCATCTATAGTCCTTAATCCCAGGTCCGCCATTATCTCGCGCAGCTCACGGGCGATGAATCGCAGGTAGTTGACGGCATAGACGGCTTTTCCCTTGAACCTGCGCTGAAGTATCTCATCCTGAGTAGCTACTCCGACAGAACAGTTGTTCAAGTGACAATGCCTTAGCATAATACATCCTAGCGTGATCAGCACTGCCGTACAAAAACCGAATTCTTCGGCACCCAGCAAAGCCGCAATAGCGACATCGCGGCCGGTCCTCATCTGGCCGTCTGTCTGCAGCCTTACCCTGGAGCGCAGACCGTTCAGGACAAGCGCCTGATGCGTCTCAGCCAATCCCAGTTCCCAGGGTAATCCGGCATGCCGTATCGAGCTTCTTGGTGAAGCTCCAGTTCCGCCGTCTCCTCCGGAGATCAGTATCATATCAGCGCGCCCTTTGGCAACACCAGCTGCGACCGTTCCTACGCCTGCTTCGGAAACAAGTTTTACGCTCACGCGCGCGCTCGGGTTCGCGTTCTTCAGGTCGAATATCAACTGCGCCAGGTCTTCAATAGAGTAAATATCGTGATGCGGCGGCGGGGATATTAATGTGACACCCGGCGTCGTATGGCGCGTCTTCGCGATGATCTCGCTGACCTTATGTCCGGGGAGCTGTCCGCCCTCTCCGGGTTTCGCCCCCTGCGCGATCTTTATCTGTATCTCATCCGCGTTCACCAGATAATTCGCGGTGACGCCGAACCGGCCTGACGCGACTTGTTTTATAGCGCTGCGCGCTGAATCCCCGTTTGTCAGAGGAACAAACCGGGCCGCGTCCTCTCCGCCTTCACCCGTGTTTGATTTACCGCCTAATCTATTCATCGCAATGGCTATTGTCTCATGCGCCATCCGGCTGATAGAACCAAAGCTCATAGCGCCCGTAGCGAAACGTTTGACGATCTCTTCTACAGGTTCGACCTCATCTATAGAGACAGACTCGGTTTTCCTCCCTGCCTCAGTTGAAAATCTCAATATACTGCGCAGCGTAGTGGGGCTGGCCGACTGGTCATTAATCAGCCGCGCGAACTCCTTATATCTTTCGTAATCATTGTTCCTTGCCGCGTCCTGAATAGCGGCAATGCTTTCAGGGTTCCATAGATGAAATTCACCGTCTCTTTTCCACTGGTAAACGCCTCCGGTCTCAAGCTGCCGTTCGCCGGAGGATTCCCGTTCCGGATACGCCTGCTTATGACGCGTTATCGTCTCGTTCTCGATGCCTTCAAGGTCGACCCCCTCCACGCGGGAGACAGTTCCGGTAAAATACTTCTCTATGATATCGCTGTGCAGTCCGAGCGCCTCAAAGATCTGCGCGCCTCGATAACTGCGGAGTGTTGAGATACCCATCTTTGACAGTATCTTAAGAATGCCGTCTCTTACAGCGGCTCTGTAATTATTAATGGCTTCCGCGATATCAATGGCAAGCATGCCTTCCTCCAATAGATGCTCTATTGCTTCATATGCCAGATACGGATTGACGCAGTCCACGCCGTAACCAAACAGAAGCGCGAAATGGTGTACCTCCCTGGGTTCGCCGCTTTCAACTATTATACCTACCTCTGATCTTATTGTCTTTCTTACCAGGTGTTCATGAACAGCGCTGGCCGCTAAAAGCGCGGGCAGCGCTATATTGTCTTTATCGGCTCCGCGGTCGCTTAATATAATAAAAGAATATCCTTTTTCAATGGCATACTCCGTCTCATAGCATATCCTCTCAAGCGCGCGTTCAAAATCTCCGGGTGCGGCCGAATCAAAAAAAGTATAGACCGTCTTTGCCTTGAAACTATTTATACCTATCTCCCGTATTTTCCCGAGCTCATTATCAGTGAGTATAGGATTATACACACGCAATTTATGGCAATGCTGAGGAGTCTGGGCAAGTATGTTCTTCTCGGGCCCCACATAGCTTTCCATGCTCATCACAAGCTTTTCCCTTATTGGGTCGATAGCCGGATTAGTGACCTGGGCAAACAGTTGTTTGAAATAACTATAAAGCAGCTGCGGTTTTTTCGATAAAAAGGCGTGAGGGGTATCGTTACCCATAGACCCGATGGGTTCCTTGCCGGTCTCAGCCATAGGTTTCACTATCATGGAAAGATCCTCCCGGCTGTATCCAAACGCCTTTAAGCGGGCTGTTATTCCCGGAGCTTTTTTCGTCTTTAGGCCCGTTTCGGATAACGCGTCAAGGTCCACCATGTTATCTTTGATCCATACGCCGTACGGTTTACTTTTAGATACGGTATCTTTTATTTTCGAGTCATCGATCACCCGTCCAACTTCAGTGTCGATATAAAACATCTTGCCGGGTTCTAATCTACCAGAGTGCTTGATATCCGCAGGATCGATGTCTAAAACACCTACTTCAGACGCCATGACCACAAAACCGTCTTTGGTAATAAGGTACCGCGCCGGACGCAGTCCGTTTCTGTCCAGCACAGCTCCCACATTTTTGCCGTCCGTAAAAGCGACTGACGCCGGGCCGTCCCACGGCTCCATAAAACACGCGTGATATTTATAGAAATCCTTTAACTCCTTGTCCATGCGGCTGTCAAATTCCCAGGCGCTCGGCAAAAGCATCATCATGGCGTGCGGTAACGGCCTGCCGGCAAGGGCCAATAACTCGAATACGTTATCCAAAGCGGCCGAATCACTTCCGCCTTCGACTACTACGGGTTTTATCTTCACTATATCATTACCGAATAACTCGCTTGCCAACATCCTTTCTCTGGCACGTATCCAGTGGATATTGCCCCGTATGGTGTTTATCTCACCGTTATGGGCGAGAAAGCGAAAAGGCTGCGCAAGATCCCAGGTAGGAAATGTGTTTGTGCTGTAGCGTGAGTGGACTACGCATATCGAGCTCTTTATATCCTTGTTTTTGAGATCGAGAAAATATTTATCAAGCTGATCAGGCATCAAAAGGCCCTTATAGCTTATCGTCCTCGAAGAAAGATTAGTTATATAAAAAAATGATGCCTCATCCAGATCGGAACTATTGACGGTATTTTCGATGCGTCGTCGGATCACATAGAGCTTCCTCTCAAACACAAGGTCATCCTGCGCTTCTTCGCCTTTTCCTATAAACACCTGGCGTATCACCGGCTCCGTATCCCTGGCCGTAGAGCCTATCACGGAATCGTCAACAGGAACGTCGCGCCAGCCCAAAAGCACTTGTTCTTCTTCTTTGATGATATCTTCGACCGCTTTTTCGCAGGACCCTCTTTCTTTATCGTTCTGCGGAAAAAATATAAGGCCCGTCGCGTAATCACCGGCTTTGGGCAGCTTTATCCCGAGAGAGGAGCATTCTTTTTTAATAAACTCATGAGGTATCTGTATAAGTATCCCCGCGCCGTCTCCGGTATTTGGATCGGCGCCTACGGCTCCGCGATGGCTGAGGCGCCTCAGGACTCTTATACCCTTCTCAACGACTCCGTGGGACCGTACACCTTTGATATCGCAGACGAATCCTACGCCGCAGCTGTCGCGCTCAAACTGCGGATCATATAGTCCTTGTTTTTCCGGCAGATGTTTATATCTCATGATCCGCTTCCTTTATCTATCCGCTTGCCATTATAATACGTGAAAAATTCATGTAGATCCTTTTCGCAGATTCATCAAATCTCTCTCTTACATTATGATAATATTTGAGCATACTGCCGAGTTCTAAGTGTGTAGCCGGTTCCGAATCGCCTTTATAAGCCTTTACCCAATTTACAATATCATGGGCTGATATTTCTACATGAAATTGCAGGCCGTATGCGTTCTTACCATAACGAAAAACCTGATTTTTGCAATCTTTCGATGTCGCCAGCAGCTCACTGTTATCCGGTATATCAAAGGTATCTCCGTGCCACTGGAAGACGTCTAATTCGCTTTTGACTCCTTTAAACATGGGATCTTCGGCGGCTTCAGGAGTCAACTTTACCTTGTGCCAGCCGATCTCTTTATTCTTTGCCCTCTTGACCCTCGCTCCGCATGCCTTTGCTATGAGCTGCGCGCCCAGGCAAATACCTAATGTCGGGATCCCTGTCCTTATCGCTTCTTTTATAAGCTCGTTCTCTTCTTTTAAAAAAGGATACTTATTTTCCTCATATACATTCATAGGCCCGCCTAGTATTATGATCGCTTCGGCCCGGGACAGGTCTTCCGGTAGCTGATCCCTCCCCCCGTTACGGGAGAGGGAGTCATTACCTTTATTCAACTCTATAGTCTCAATATCCCAGCCATGATCCTCGAAAAAGGTACCTATCGTCCCCGGACCCTCTATGTCTATGTTCTTCAATATCAGGATCATGAACGCATGGCCTTCTGTTATAATATCGGGAGATATTTGTCCAGCTCATACTGCGAAACCTGGATCCTGTATTCGTTCCACTCCTTCTTCTTCAACTCGATGAACCTTGAGAATATATGTTCACCCAATACCTTTTTAAGAAGCTTGCTTTCTTCCGCAAGCGCGATCGCGTGCCCAAGACTGTCCGGCAGCGTCTCAATACCGTGTTCTTTACGCTCCTTGTCTGACAGATGATAAAGATTCTGCTCCATAGCATACGGCGCTTTGTACCCTTTTTCTATACCGTCAAGGCCGGCGTGCAGCATCGCGGCAAAAGTAAGATACGGATTACACGCCGGATCACAAGCCCTGAACTCCGCACGCGTTGCCTGCTCTTTTCCGGGGTGATAAAGAGGCACTCTTACAAGAGCGCTCCTGTTCCTTCGGCTCCAGGCTATGTAGACAGGCGCCTCATAACCCGGCACCAGCCTTTTATATGAGTTGCTGGTCTGAGCGAATACGGCGCAGATCTCCTTGGCATGCTTCAAAAGTCCCGCGATATATTTGCGGGCTGTATCCGAAAGAAAATCCTTCGATTTCTTGTCAAAGAAGGCGTTCTTTCTCCCCTTAAAAAGCGACTGGTGCGTATGCATACCTGAGCCGTTTTCGCCGAATATCGGCTTAGGCATAAAAGTCGCATAGACCCCCATCTTACTCGCGATCTCTTTTACCACGATGCGGTAAGTGATGACATCATCCGCCATTTTCAGAGCATCCGCGTATCTCATATCCACTTCATGTTGAGAAGGCGCCACTTCATGATGGGAATATTCAACGCGAATGCCCATCTTCTCAAGCGCGAGGACCGTTTCCCTCCTAAGATCACTGGCCACATCAAGCGTGGTAAGGTCGAAATATCCGCCCTTATCAAGTACATCGGTCCCGTTATCGTTCTTGAAATAAAAGAACTCAAGCTCCGGCCCCAGATAGAAATGGTCGAATCCTATCTTCTTCGCGCGATCAAGAGCGCGCTTTAACACATATCGCGGGTCTCCGGCGTAAGGTGTTTTATCCGGATTAAGTATATCGCATATCATCCTGGCTACTTTCTTCTCCTTCGGACGCCACGGAAGAATAGCGAAGGTATTGGTATCAGGCATAGCGATCATGTCGGATTCCTCTATATCCTGATATCCGGTGATGGACGAACCGTCAAACCCCATACCGTCTTCAAGCGCGTTTTTTAATTCAGTGTCAGTAATAGAAAAACTTTTTACCTGGCCGAGTATGTCCGTGAACCACAGCCTGATGAATTTCACATCCTGGTCTTTTACCATCTTCAATATCTGTTCTTTTGTCTTCTTTGCCACTTTACACCTCCCGTGCTTTGATCTCGTTTTTTTAACTACCCTATTGCCTTGCCACCCCGTTCTCCTGTTCTTATGCGTATGCATTCTGGCAGGTCCATGACAAATATTTTTCCGTCGCCTATTTTTCCGGTCTTCGACCCTTTGATTATCGCGTCAATTGTAGGATTGACAAAATCCTCATTCACCGCTATATCAAGCCTTATCTTTTTGACCAGGTTCACTTCATGGATGACTCCTCTGTACGTCTCAGTATACCCCTTTTGCTGGCCGCATCCAAGAGCGTTAGTGACGGTCATCTTGTACACCTCGGCATCATAAAGTTCCTTTTTTACGTCAGGGAGTTTGTGCGGCTGTATCATCGCGATTATAAGTTTCATCTTTTATCACCCCTTTCTTATTGAGTTGTAAAGACCTGGAATCCGGAATACGATTCCATGCCGTGCTCACCGATATCAAGGCCCTTCAGCTCTTCATCCCTGCTTACCCTTAAGCCTATAAATCGATCGATCAGCTTAAAGACCAGGCCCATTGAGACGATCACGAAGAGCACCACGGCACTGACGCCCAGCGCTTGAATGCCAAGCTGCTTAAAACCACCGCCGTAGAAAAGGCCGTTACTCGCCACACCCAATGCCTTTTTTCCAAAAAGACCGATTGCCAGCGTTCCCCAGATACCGTTCAGGCCGTGAACAGGGACCGCTCCGACAGGGTCATCTATTCTCAACCTGTCCAACAGTAATACTCCGAAAATAACAAGCATTCCACCCACGCCGCCTATGACTATCGCGGCCCATGGGTCTACAAACGCGCATGGTGCGGTTATCGCTACAAGTCCCGCCAGTGCCCCGTTCATTGCCATAGATAGATCGGGCTTTCCGAATAATCTCCAGACAGTGGCCATGGCGAGGATTCCTCCGGTCGCGGCCGCCAGATTCGTATTGATAGCTACTCGCGCTATAAGGCTTCCGTCACCGACCCCAAGCGTTGAACCCGGATTGAATCCAAACCATCCAAACCACAAAATAAATACTCCGAGCGATGCAAGCGGTATCGAGTGGCCTGCTATGACGTTCGCCGAACCGTCCTTATTATATTTTCCTATCCTTGGCCCAAGGATCACCGTTCCGATTAAAGCCGCGAAACCGCCGACTGTATGAACTACCGTCGAGCCGGCAAAATCCGCAAAATTCAGGTCCGCTAACCATCCGCCGCCCCAGATCCAGTGCCCTACGATCGGGTAGATGAGAGCTGATATAATAAAGGAATATATAAGGTATGCCTGGAATTTCATCCTCTCAGCCATGCCTCCCGCGACGATCGTCGCGGCAGCTCCGCAAAAAGCGGCCTGGAACAGCCAGAACGCGTACAATGGGATATTTGCTCCGGATTCCGCTCCGGACAAAAACCATCCCTTAAATCCCATGAACCAGTTTCCCGCTCCGAACATAATGGCATAACCGAACATAAAAAATCCGAGGGATGCCATGCAAAAATCAAGGAAGTTCTTTGTCAATATGTTGCAGGTGTTCTTAGCTCTTATAAAACCTGCTTCGACCATCCCGAAACCGGCTTGCATAAAGAACACAAAGAACGCCGATATCAGGACCCATACAGTGTCAAGACCTATACTGATCGTATTTTCCATATCCTGGCCTCCTTATTTATATCGAAAACGACCATGTTGTGCCAAAATAAAATTCGTCATCCTGATTTCCGTCATCTGAATCAGACATATCGCCGAAAGGTACGGAATAGCTTATGGCGGGCGAGGCCGTGACATGCTCATTCAGGGGAATAGTCAAAGCCGCCCCTATTCCAAAATCTCCGCCTTCACCTGATATAAAAAGCTCGTGGTTGTAAGCCACGTGGCTGTTTAGATCAAGCGATACCTCTGATTCGCCCATTTCAAATATAGGAATGCTATGGCTCGCTTCAAAGACCAAGTACAGGCCATCCGCTCCGCCGTCATCTTCATCGCCATAGTCGTAATAAAACGTGAGGCTGGGGGATAACAATGTGTCTACAGCCCCTCCTATATATAGCTCATACGATTCACCGTCCGTGCCGGGGAAAAAGTAAAACGTGTTACCGGCCGATAAGCTGAAAATATCATATTCGTATGTGTAATCGAGTATGATATCGAATTCATCTCCGTCCACACCGTCATCATCATCTATGTCGTAACTTCCCCATACGCTTGCGGTAAATCCGTATGCGCCGATCGAACCCCCCGGCTGAAATACGGGATCATCATCCAGATTAAACCCCCTCCAGATGTACTTCGAATTAAAAGCAATATCCGCGTCCATCTCAAGCGGAATATCACCCAGGATCGTTTCTGTAACTTCTTCATTTTCAACAGGTTCAGCACATATCGGGGAAGTAAAAGCCCAACATATGCCTGATAAACCGACTATTATGTTCCTAACTATTGTTTTCATTTAATTTACCTGACTGATCTTTAGAAAAGCTGTTCCGGGTTGACTTACTTCGGGGCCTCTTCATAACAAAAAAGGCGCCCTAGCCAGCTACATTGGCTCAGAACGCCTGCGTTCTATAAATAAAAATATCCTTCCCGGCTGCTTCCTTGCCAAGAAGGACATCATTATCCAAAAATAATGGCGTTCTTCCGAACGCCTCATTGCTTTAACACATACATTGTGTTATAAGTCACTACTAATATATCACATTCACTGAAACATGTCAAGCAAAATATTAAACTTTTTTATACTTAACTTATTTACTTACTTGCCGCCGTGCACCCTCCTCATCTCTTCGTTAAGTATGATAGCCTCAGCCACTTCTCTCATGCTCTTGCGATTATCCATGCTGTATTTTCTCATACGGTTATAGGCCGCTTCTTCGCTCACACTATCCTGCTCCATCAAAATGCCCTTGGCTTTTTCTATTACCTTTCTAGCCTCAAGCTCCTCCCTGATGACTTTTGTCTCCACGACAAGCCTGAAATTCTCTATCACAATCGCTGCCTGGTTAGCTATCGATTTTAAGATGCTGATCTCATTCTGCGTAAACTGGTGAGGCTTGGCAGTGTAACAGTTCAAGACGCCTATGACCTCATCTTTGAACATAAGCGGCATGCTTAAAAGCGAACATAATTTTTCTTTTATCGCGAGATTTCGATTAATATACCGCTCGTCTTTTCTGACATCGAGGATAGTCACGGGTTTGCCGGTACTGGCCACCCTTCCGGCTATCCCCTCCCCCAGTTTGACGTTCGGCTTTTTATTGTATTTTTCGCTGACGGATTGCGTTGCCTTGACAGCGAGTTCTTTTTTCGATTTATTAAGCAGCAGGAGTGAGACTATCTTAGAGCCCGTCGCCTCGGCAGTCACAGAAACGATCAATTTAAGTATATCTTCTAAATAAAGATC
>JADHVZ010000031.1 GCA_016783745.1 Candidatus Omnitrophota bacterium
GCGATACGCTCTCTTTCGCAAGCAATATCCCCCATTATTTTGAAAACCCTTCAACGAATATAAGGGCCCGCTGTATTATAGTACAAAATCCTAAATCTTACTAGACACTTGGGGCGTTGTGGGGGACAGACACTTTTTTAAAGCATAGGGACAGACACTTTTTTGAGGCTACTTACAAAGCGTCAAAAAAGTGTCTGTCCCTGACAACGCCTCAAAAAAAGTGTCTGTCCCCTTTACAGGATTTGCTTCAGGTAAAACCCGGTATATGAACGCCTATTTCCGGCCACTGATTCAGGAGTGCCGGAGGCCACAAGCTCGCCTCCCGCGTCCCCTCCCTCCGGCCCCAGGTCGATGATGTGATCCGCGCTTTTGACGACTTCAAGGTTATGCTCAATGACTACCACGGTGTTTCCTGTATCAACAAGGGCCTGCAGTACTTTTAGCAGCCTGTCAATATCCGCGAAATGAAGCCCCGTAGTAGGCTCGTCGAGAACGTATAATGTCCTTCCCGTGGCCCTCTTGGAGAGTTCAGCCGATAGTTTTATCCTTTGAGCCTCACCGCCGCTTAAAGTGGTGGCGGATTGGCCCAGGCGTATATATCCCAGCCCGACATCATTCAATGTCTTAAGCTTATTTCTTACAGGCGGGATATTCTCAAGCAGTTTTAACGCCTGCTCAACGCTCAAATTGAGAATATCCGAAATGGAGTATCCCTTATATTTGACCTCGAGGGTCTGCTCGCTAAACCGGCTGCCCTTACACATCTCGCATTTTACATATACATCAGGCAAAAAATGCATCTCTATCTTTTTTATGCCGTCGCCTGTGCACGCCTCGCACCTGCCGCCCTTTACGTTGAAGCTGAATCTGCCCGGCTTATAACCCCGCATGCGCGATTCAGGAAGTCTGCTGAAAAGGTCTCTGATGGGCCCGTATGCCCCGGTATATGTGGCGGGATTGCTTCTTGGTGTCCTGCCTATAGGCGACTGGTCTATTTCTATCACCTTGTCGATATTCTCAATACCTGTAACCGCCTTATGCGCTCCGGGCTTGACTTTGGACCTATATAATTTCTTTGAAAGTGCCCTGTAGAGGATCTCGTCGATAAGTGTGCTTTTTCCGGATCCGGAGACGCCTGTGATACAGACAAAAAGTCCGAGAGGTATCTCAACATCTATATTTTTAAGATTATGTTCGCGGGCGCCCAGCACTGTCAATGACTTACCTTTCACAGGCCTTCTTCTTTTTTTGGGTTTCTCTATCCTCAGCTCTCCGTTCAGATATTTCGCTGTCAGCGATTCCTTATTTTTCAATATTTCTTCTATGGGCCCGCTCGCTATTACCCTTCCCCCGTTTTCTCCCGCCCCCGGCCCCAGGTCTATGATGTAGTCCGATTGCCTTATCGTAGCTTCATCATGCTCCACGACAACAAGAGTATTCCCCAGATCCCTCAGCGTAATGAGGGTATCCAGAAGTTTCTTATTGTCCCTCTGGTGAAGCCCTATGCTGGGTTCATCCAGTATATACAAAACTCCGACGAGACCGGCGCCTATCTGAGTCGCGAGGCGTATCCTCTGCGCCTCGCCTCCGGACAATGTGGAGCTTACCCTGTCAAGAGTGAGATAATCAAGCCCTACATCGGACATAAACTGAAGCCTCATCTTTATTTCTTTTATGACCTCGTGGCTTATGAGCTGCTTTTCTTTGGATAATCTCAGTTCATTAAAAAATGACTTCGCCTCTTTAATAGACATCCTTGTGATCTCTATTATATTTTTCGCCCCTACTGTCACGGCAAGGCTTTCTTTTCTGAGGCGCGAGCCGTTACAGCCCGGACAGGGCTGTTCGCTCATATATTTATTGATCTCGGTTTTTACGAATTCGCTTTTTGTCTCCCGGAAGCGCCTTTCAAGATTAGGTATGATGCCTTCAAAATATCCGCCTCTGTAATCATCTCCGTATAATACGATGTCCTTTATCGGCTTCGATAGATCTTTGAATAACGCGTGAGCGTCGAAATCATAATCGCGGGCAACAGAGCGGATAAGCCTTCTATAATATAAAATTATGCCTTTACCGCCTCTTCTCCACGGGGCGACCGCTTCTATAAGAGGCCTTTTCTTATCCGGTATCACAAGTTCCGGATCTATCTTCATCTTGTTCCCCAGGCCGCTGCACGCGGAGCATGCCCCGTAGGGAGAGTTGAACGAGAACATCCTGGGGGAAAGCTCTTCATAGCTTATGCCGCACTCAACGCATGCGTATAGCTCGCTGAAAAGTATTTCGCCGGAAGCCTCGCCCTTCTTCGCTTTCTCGCCGGAGACAGTCAATATGCCTCCCCCTATCTTGAGCGCTGTTTCAACCGATTCGGACAGGCGCTTTTTGGATCCCACCTTCACCATAAGACGGTCGACAACGGCATCGATAGAGTGTTTTAATTTTTTATTTAAATGTATATCGCGGTCAAGCTCAACGATCTCCCTGTCCACGCGCGCGCGGACAAACCCTTCCTTCTGTATCTGATCGAAAACATTTTTATGTTCGCCTTTTCTTCCGGAGACAAGAGGGGAAAGTATGGCTATATTCTGGCCGCTTTTTACATCAAGAATCCTCTCCACTATCTCCTGAGCGCTCTGCCTGGCGATCTCCTTTCCGCATTTATAACAATGAGGCGTCCCTGTCCTCGCGTAAAGGAGCCTCAAGTAATCATAGATCTCGGTCGCTGTGCCGACAGTGGAGCGCGGATTGCCGCCAGCGGACCTCTGCTCTATGCTTATGGCGGGCGAAAGGCCTTCTATGTACTCGATATTGGGCTTCTGGAGCTGCTCAAGAAACTGCCTCGCGTAACTGGAGAGTGACTCAACGTATCTTCTCTGCCCCTCAGCATATAGCGTATCAAAGGCAAGAGACGACTTTCCGGATCCGCTCAAGCCGGTGATCACGACGAGCTTGTTGCGCGGTATCTTGACGTCGATGTTCTTGAGGTTATGCTCCCTGGCCCCTTTTATAAATATATAATCTTTTATCATTTTTCTTGAGTATGGGGACAGACACTTTTTTGACGCGTTGTCAGGGGACAGACACTTTTTTGAGGCGTGGCAGGGACAGACACTTTTTTTGAGGCGTTGTCAGGGACAGACACTTTTTTGTTGCTACTTACAAAGCGTCAAAAAAGTGTCTGTCCCTATGCTTTAAAAAAGTGTCTGTCCCTAATCAAACACGGATTATCTTCTTCTTCTCTTCTTTTTTCTGCCGCCTCTCACCATCTTTGCCATAGAGACGTCACCTTGCTTGTCGACAAAGTACAGATAACCTGACTGCTTCTTTATCGCACATTTTACTACCTTCTTCGGGCTGCCTCCCTTTTTCTTGCCTCGCGCCATCTTTGCCATGGAGACATCGCCTTTTTTGTCAATAAAATACAGGTATCCCTTCTGCCTCTTGATCTTGCATTTATGTACTTTTGTTGCCATCCGATCCACCCCCTTTCATTATTAAATTTTACATCAACTAGTTCCCTATCAAAGCGCTGCTTACCGCGTTTCTGAGCGTCGCAATCGCCGAGAGAGCCGCAAGATAACTTGTCTTGGGGTTCGTCGGCATGGGAACATTCTGCGTAACCGCCTTCAACTGTCCAA
Source organism: Candidatus Omnitrophota bacterium (assembly GCA_016783745.1). Lineage (GTDB taxonomy): Bacteria > Omnitrophota > Gorgyraeia > JAHIPI01 > JAHIPI01 > BS750m-G14. The sequence continues at coordinate 3,639 of JADHVZ010000031.1, forward strand.
AGTCGCCTTTTACTTCTATTTCATGGGAATTCGATTTAAAATCAGGCGAGGTTATTATCCTCACCCTTGTCCTGGCCGGGCCAAGCCCGCAGAGGCTTAATGTCGCCGAGACGTTAACATTTTTAGGGAAGCCCTTCACCGCCTCTTCCGCGGTACCGTCAAATATCACTGTTTCCCCTTTTAACGACCCCAGATCGATCTTTTTTTCGATTATATACGGCGCGCCATCAAGCCCTTTGGGCGGCTTCCTTGTGGTCAATGTCACAGAATCAACGCCCGCCGCCATCGCGCTCTTAACACCGTCAAGGCCCGAGACAGCTCCGCTTGGCAGATATATTTTCGCGCCTTTTAATCCGGCTTTCTTAAAAAGATCCGGCTTTCCTAAAAGCCCTCCGGTCGACATCACAATAATATCTTTGCCTGCTTCGAGCGCCTCATCCGCTATCTCATGTGATACCTCACCCGATGCCGCCTCGATCAGAAGGTCACACTTCGCGATCAATTCGCCCCTGCCCAGGATACTTGCCTTTATATTCGTATCGGCTAAGAGGCCCTCGGCTTTTTTCACATCGATGTCGCTTACTCCGACGAGCTCAACAACACCGCTGAGATCCTTTTTGACCGCTCCCGCGATCACCCGGCCTATAGCCCCGCACCCTATTATTCCCGCCTTGATCTTTGCCATATCAATATCCTGTCAGCGCCGCGCCGGTCTTTTCGCCGGTGACCTCAAGCATCCTTTTTAAAGTCACCCTTGCTCTATTTGCTATATCGGCAGGCACCTTAATCTCATATACAAGCATTTCCAGCGAATGCGCCACCCATCCAAGCGTTGTCAACTTCATGCTCGGACAAATCAAATGCTCTGTGGGCATAAAAAATCTCTTTCCGGGATTTTCTTTCTTCAGCTTATAAAGCATGCCCATCTCCGTACCAATAATAAACTCATTCGCGCTGGAACTCTTTACGAATTTAAACATCCCGCCGGTTGAGCAGATATAGTCGGCAAGCTTAAGGACCCCGGGATTACATTCAGGATGCGCCAAAAATTTCGCATCGGGATGGAGGTTTTTTGCCCTTACTATCTCTTCTTCCTGCACCCTTATGTGCGTAGGGCAGAATCCCTGCCACAATATTATTTCCTTGTCCGGCACGTTTGCCTGTACATATCTACCGAGATTTTTATCCGGAACAAAGATCACCTTCTTGTTCTTTAGCGACTTTACCACCTCAATGGCATTGCTTGATGTGCAGGCAATATCGCTCTCGGCCTTGATCTCAGCCGATGAATTCACGTAGCAGACCACTGCAGCGTCGGGGTTCTGATCCCTCATGGCACACAACTTTTCTTTGCTTACCATGTCTGCCATCGGGCAGCCTGCCTCTTTGACCGGCAAAAGCACCATCTTATCGGGGTTTAATATTGACGCGCTCTCAGCCATAAACTGCACTCCGCAGAATACCACCACTTTCGCGTCCGCGTCTATGGCGGCCCGGCTTAGCGCGAGCGAATCACCGCTTATATCAGCGATGTCCTGTATCTCATCCCTCTGATAATTATGGACTATGATCGTCGCTTCGCGTTCCTTTTTAAGTTCATCGATCTTTTTCTTTAAACTCTCTATATATTGTTTGTCATTTTCCGCAGTGTAAGTCATGACTCCTCTCTATTCTATACAGTTACCGTAATGTTATCGATAAGCCTTGTCTTGCCGAAGTATACGGCTAAGGCTATCAAGATCTCTTCGCGTTTTAAGATCTTCACATCCTTAAGATCCTTCGTGCTAACGACGGATATGTACTGCACCTTTCCCGAGCTATTTTCTTCTATAGACTTCTTTGTCTTTTCAATAATAGCATTCGCTCTCTTTTCGCCTTTCTCTATCGATCCCTTAGCCGATAAAAGCGACTTATAAAGCACCGCGGCTTCGCGGCGCTGACTTTTGCTTAAATAAGCATTCCTGGAGCTCATTGCCAGGCCGTCACTTTCACGGACTATGGGAAGTATTCTTATTTTAACAGGTATGTTTAGATCCCCGACTAACCTTCTGATCATAAATGCCTGCTGGGCGTCCTTTTGGCCGAAATACGCGTTATGGGCGGGTATTATATTAAACAATTTAGTCACTATAGTGGCGACACCTTTAAAATGGCCCGGCCTATAGCGTCCGCACAAGCGCTCAGACGTACCATCCACGTTTATAAAGGTAGAATGGCCGGCCGCGTACATCCGGCTTGTCTCAGGCAGGAAGACCACATCAACGCCGGCTTGTTTCATCAGCCGCTTATCTCTTTTTAAGTCTCTGGGATAATCGTCAAAGTCTTCACGGGGGCCGAACTGGGCGGGATTTACAAACACGCTTACAACCACAACGTCATTTTCCCGTCGGGCTCTTCTCATAAGGCTTAAATGGCCTTCATGGAGAAAGCCCATCGTGGGAACAATGCCTACGCGCTTGCCTTTGCTCTTCAATGAATCGATATACCTATACGCCTCTTCAGCTTTTTTTATGATCTTCATGGGCCGCCCGTTATGAATATCGCTAACGCTTTTATTTAAAACAGGGTGCACTATCCCGGGCGCTATCTCATTCATGCCCAGGATAAGAAAATCTCTTTTCTCCCATTCGGGGTGCGGGATCACAAGACCCTCTTCATCCGTCACCAGGTCATCGTAAAAAAGTATATCCAGATCTATAGTCCTCGGGAAGTTCTTTACTGAACGCTCTCTCCCCAGAGATCTTTCTATATTTAAAAGCTCGGCCAAAAGACTTTCCGGCCGCAAAACGGTCTCTATTTCAATTACACGGTTAAGGAACCGGCTCTTAAGCGGACAGCCGAGTGGGTACGTATTGTATATCGATGATGCCTTCTTTAAAGTTATGCCGCTTCTCGCGCTTATTACCTCTATCGCTTTTTTTAAAAACGCCTGCCTCGGCTCGATATTCGAGCCAAGAGCGACATAAGCCTTGCTCATCAAATAACCTTCTTTATACGGTCTACCGCCTCCCTGATCCTGTCTTCTCCGACGGTAATAGCCATTCTTATATAGCCTTCGCCGTAATGCCCAAAGCCTACGCCCGGAGTCGTTACAATATCCGCGTTATCCAGAAAATGCCTTGCAAGGCCGATGGAATCATACCCCTTCAGGCACTTCGCCCAGACATAAAAGGTAGCTTGCGGCTTTGGGACCTTCCAGCCTATTGATATCAGGCCGTCACAAAGGGCATCGCGCCTCTTTTGATAGAAATCTCGAAGCCCCTTTATGTGTTCATGGTAATTCCTGAGCGCGGCGATACCCGCGCGCTGGATCGCGGCAAAGATCCCGGAATCAATATTGGACTTGACTCTGGCTATCGCGGACACCATGTCCTTATTTCCGACGACAAAACCTATCCTCCAGCCCGTCATATTGAACGTCTTGGAAAGTGAATGAAATTCCACGCCAAGTTCTTTTGAGCCCGGCGCGTTGAGAAAACTCGGAGGCCTTGTATTATCATAGGCAAGTTCAGTATATGCCGCGTCATGACAGACCATAATATTATGCTTCTGGGCGAACCTTACGACATCCTTGAAAAAATCAAGTCCCGCGCAGGCGGAAGTCGGATTATTCGGATAATTCAGGTAGATGACCCTGGCCCTATCGGCTAGTGAGGCGTCAATGCCTTTCAGATCCGGAAGGAAGCCGTTCTTTTCGACCAGAGGCATAAGCCTTACATCGCCTTCGCAAAAAATGTTCCCGCTTTTGTAGGGCGGGTAACAGGGGTCCGGCACTAACGCGGCATCTCCCGGATTTATAAACGCGAGAGGCATATGAGCAATGCCTTCTTTTGACCCGATAAGAGGCAGTATCTCAGTCTGAGGATCTAGATCCACATCAAATCTACTCTTATACCAGATGGCTATCTCTTTTCTTAATTCAAGAAGTCCCGCGTCAAGCGCGTATCTGTGCGTAGAAGCGTCCTTTACCGCCTCATTTAACGCGTCTATGATAAACTGCGGTGTCGGCGTATCCGGATCTCCTATGCCGAGATCCACTATATCCCTTCCTTCCTCCCTAGCCCTCTTCTTGGCCCTATCGATCTCTACAAACAGGTACGGGGGCAGCTTCTTTAATCTTTCCGAGATCTCTATCTTCATTTCTCTCCTCTTATATACCAAGCACGTCCTGCATTGTATACAGGCCGTTCTTTTTTTCCTTTAAAAATTTAGCGGCGGTTATCGCGCCGGCCGCAAAGGTATCTCTGGTCTTCGCGCTGTGCGCCAGCTCTAACTTTTCCGTCGGAGAATCAAAGATGAGCCTATGGTCTCCCACTATCTCGCCTTCCCGCTTTGACTCTATGTTGATGCTTGAGGCATCCCTTTTACGCTGCCCGGCTACGATCTCAGCAAGTTTTTTAGCGGTCCCGCTGGGAGCGTCTTTTTTATGGATGTGGTGCGCCTCTGTCATCTCTATCTTGTATTCCTCAGGCAATATCTTCGCCGCGTCCCGGCTTAGCTTAAAAAGCACATTGACGCCCACAGACATATTCGGTGAAAATACTACAGGTATCTTCCGGGACGCCTTCCTGATCCCGGCTATATCTTTCCCGGATAAAGCGGTCGTGCCGATCACAATAGCTTTATTAAGCCTCTCCGCAATGGCAAGATGGCTCATGGTCGCGCTCGCTATCGTGAATTCAATAAGCACATCGCATTTCTTTATAAGAGGCTCGGGATCAGCGCCGATATCGAATTTCGCGGCCACCACTACGCCTTTATCGCGTTCGGCAAGATTTATTATCCTCTTGCCCATTCTTCCTTCTGAGCCTGAAACAGCGATCCTTATCATATCAGGCCCGCCTCCCTGATGATCTCTTTGAACTTGGCAAGATTCCCGCTTTCCATCTCGCAAAGCGGAAGCCTCCAGTTCGCCTCGATCTTTCCCATAAGCGATAAAGCGGTCTTTACCGGTATTGGGTTTGTCTCTATGAAGAGGCCTTTAAAAATGGGCATCAACTTCAGATGCGCAAGTCTTGCCGCGTCATAATTCTTATTAAGGGCAAGATCCACCATCTCCACCACCTGCTTCGGTATGATATTGGCGGCAACGGATACCACGCCTGTCGCGCCGATGGCCATCATCGGAAGTGTATTCGCGTCATCTCCGCTTAGAACGCCTATATCACAGAGCGATAATATCCGGCTCACCTGCTCCATGCAGCCGCTTGCCTCTTTTATAGCAACGATATTATCTATCTTCGAAAGCCTGGCTACTGTTGAGGGAAGCATGGATATGCCTGTTCTCGACGGAACATTATAAAGCATTATCGGTATATCCACTTCCCTGGCTACCAGCTCATAGTGTCGAAACTGGCCTTCCGGAGTCGGCTTGTTGTAATAAGGTGTGATCAGAAGCGCTCCGTCAGCGCCGCACTTTTTCGCGGCTCGAGTAAGATTAACGGCCTCGGTTGTGTTGTTAGAACCTGTCCCTGCGACCACAGGCACCCTCTTATTGACCGTTTCCACGCAGATCCTGATCATTCTCTTCTGTTCATCATGAGTCATGGTGGCGGCCTCGCCTGTGCACCCGCACGGCACTATTCCATGTGTACCGTTTTCTATCTGGAATTCTATAAGCTCCCTGAATTTCTTTTCAGAAAACGCTCCGTTCGCTTCATGGGGCGTGACCAGCGCGACAAACGATCCCTTAAACATAATCCACTCTCCCGCGGTAAACTGATTTGACTTCTCCCTCTAAAAAGAGGTCTTCATATTTATCATTCACTTTCTTAAAATGTACGGTCAGCTCTCCTCCGGATGTCACTACCCTTACAGGCGCCTCAACGGAATGCAGTTCGTTTGCCACAATAGCGCTTGCCACCGCGCCGGTACCGCACGCGAAGGTCTCATCCTCAACGCCCCTCTCATAAGTCCTCATAGCAATATCGTGCCTGTCCAGCACCTTGACAAAATTAACGTTTGTGCCTTCACCGGCAAATTCCTTATGGTAACGTATCTCTTTACCGAATCTTTTAACGTCAAAGTTCTCGATATCCTCTACAAAATAGACCACATGCGGCACTCCGGTATTCACGAAATCCACCTCAAATGTCTCATCATAAACATCAATGGAAAACCTGCTCTTAAATTCCTTCGGCGGCATCATCTGGATCTTCGCGGAATTCTTACTCACGCGCGCTTTCAGAATGCCGGCTTTTGTCTCAATAGACAATCTCCCCTTTGTTATGCCGTTATTCGCCGCGTAGTATGCCGCCGAGCGGGAGCCGTTTCCGCACATGGATACTTCGCTCGAGTCAGGATTAAATATGCGCATTTTAATATCGGCATTTCTTGAATTTTCTATCAGCAATAAGCCGTCAGCGCCGACGGAACGCTTCCTCTCGCACACAAATTTCGCGAATTTCGAAAGACTGCGCACTTTCCTTTCCACTTTTTTGCCCCGATTGTCGACCACAACAAAATCATTGCCCGTCGCTACCATCTTTGTGAATTCGATCCTGATCATTTCAATGCCCCCGGAATGCTTTCCCCTTTTATGAGGTCCTTATAAGCCTCTCTTTCGCGCACAACAAAAAATTCATTTCCGCTCACCATCACCTCGCACGGCTTGGGCCTGGCATTATAATTAGACACCATTGAAAAACCGTAAGCTCCCGCGCTCATAATGGCCAGAAGATCCCCATTTTGAAGCTCGGGCATCCTTCTATCCTTCGCGAAAAAATCCCCTGTTTCGCAGATAGGCCCCACTATATCCACTTTTTCCTTATTGGCGGATTCGGCCTTCATGACCGGTTTTATCTCATGATGAGCGCCGTACAGCGCCGGCCTTATGAGATCGTTCAGCCCGGCGTCAACGATAACGAACTTCTTCGCTTCCGTCTCCTTGACATAAACGACTGACATGACAAGGATGCCGCTATTTCCCGCTATAAACCTGCCCGGCTCAAGTATGACCTTCACATCCATCTTCTTTAAGATCGGTACGACGGACGCGGCAAACTGCTTTGCGGTCTGCGGCCTCTCTTTTGAATAGACGATTCCCAGCCCGCCGCCTATATTCAGAGTCTCGACGTTGATCCTGGAGGAGTCTATAAATCTCTTGATCTTTTTCAACGCCTTTATGTAAGGAGCGGCTTCAGTGATCTGTGAACCTATATGTACGTGCAGCCCCTTTATGTTTAAATTCGGATAACGGTTGGAATTGTCGAATATCTCTTCTGTAGTCGCGAGGTCAAGGCCGAATTTATTCTCTTTTTTACCTGTCGTGATATACCTATGTGTCTTAGGCCTGATGTTCGGGTTAACGCGTATGGCAACATCTACTTTTCTGTTCATCCGGCTCGCTATAGAGTTGATGTGCACAAGCTCCGGAACAGATTCCACGTTAAAAAGAAGGATCTTCCTCTTGATCGCCTCTTCGATCTCCTCTCTCTTCTTTCCTACGCTGGCGTATACGATCTTCTGCGGATCAGCGCCTATCTTCATCGCCTTATATAATTCTCCGCCGGATACTATGTCAAAGCCCGCGCCTTCATTCAGCAGCGCCTTGCAGACAGATAGATTCGAGTTCGATTTCATTGAAAAGCATATTACAGGATCCACCTCTTTGAACGCCTCTTTAAGCTTTTGATAGTGATCCACAAGCGTCTTGCGGCTGTAGAGATAAAACGGCGTGCCTACCTTCTTGGCTATGTCCGCTACTTTTACGTTTTCGCAGCGAAGTTCGCTGCCCTTATACTTAAATTCGTGCATTTTATTTTCCTGTTGTTTTAAATTTTTTCTCCCAGCTTCTTATGGCTTTCATGACGATCACCGGGGATGTGCCTCCGGCGGAATACTTAAACCTCACTGAAGTGGTCCCGTTCAGCAACTGGTAAACATTGGGATCGAATTTATTCGAAAACCCTTTAAGCGTCTCTATCTTTACCTGGGATATCCTCTCTTTGTTCTGCAGGCAATAGAATACAAGCTTTCCTACAGCCTCATGAGCCTGGCTGTGACTGAGGCCTTTTTTCATCAGATATTCGGATATATCCGTAGCGTAAAGAAATTCATCGGCTAGTTGGCGCGCGACCGCGCTCTTATTGATCTGCATCGACCTTATCAGCTTCTCAAGGATCGGAAGCTCTTTTTTAACTATGCCTAAAGAATTGAAGAGGAATTTCTTATCAAGCTGCATGTCTCTGTTGTACGAAAGCGGCAGCCCCTTCATCATGGTCAAGGCCGACATCAGGTTGCCATAGACCTCCGCGGATTCCCCCCTTATAAGCTCAAGGGCATCCGGGTTCTTCTTGTGAGGCATCATGGAGCTCCCCGTGCAAAAGGCCTCATCCAGGTCCAGGAAATTAAATTCATCGCTTGAGAAGATTATAAAGTCTTCCGACAGCCTGGAAAGATGCATTGAAAGTATGGATAAAGCGGCTAATATCTCCAATACAAAATCCCTGTCGCTTACCGCGTCAATACTGTTCTGCATCACCCTTGAAAAACCCATCTCGTCGGAAAGCATCTCTCTATCGATATGGAGCGATGAACCGCAGATCGCCCCGACTCCTAAAGGCGAGGCATCAGCCCTCTCGATAGCGTTTGCAAGCCTTCCCTTGTCCCTTTCGAGCATCTCCATATAAGCCAGCATATAATGAGCGTAAAGTACCGGCTGGGCGTGCTTCATATGTGTATAACCCGGCATAACAATGTGTTTGTTGTCCTTAGCGGAGGCAAGGATAGACTTTTGCAGATTATTTATCTGCGTGATTATCTTAGCCACATCCGTTTTACACAGAAGCCTTGTATCCGCGCTCACCAGGCCGTTTCTTGATCTTGCTATATGCAGCTTATCGGCAACATCTCCCACCTTCTCCTTTAATATCTGCTGGACATACGTATGCACGTCTTCCCACGGCTCATCAAAGTCAAATTTACCCGCCTTGATATCCGCAAGAACCAAATTCAAGCCCTTGAGAAGCGCCTTCTTCTCAGCTGCCTTTATCATTCCTGTTTTAGCCAGCATCTTGACATGCGCTAAGCCGGCCATGCAGTCATATGCCGCAAGCGCTATGTCATAACTGAAGCTTGATAAAAACTCTTCGGTGTCCTTATCTGTCTTCTTCTTAAATCTTCCGCCCCACAACTTATTCGTCATAAGAAACCATCCTATTTTTTCAAGGTATATGGTAGTCCCCAGAGCTCGATAAATCCTTTGGCAAGCGTCCGGTCAAATTCGTCACCTTCACCGTAGGTCGCCAGTTTCTCCCTGTAGAGGGAATCGGGAGACTTTCTGCCTAAGACCGTACAGGTACCCTTGTGCAGTTTCAGCTTTACGGTGCCGTTTACACATTTCTGAGTATGGTCGAAAAACTTATCCAGGGCCTGCTTTAACGGCGTATACCACAGGCCGTAATATATGATCTCCGCGTATTTAAGCGAGAGTATGTCTTTAAAGTGCGCCAGCTCTCTGTCCAGCACCATGCTCTCAAGCGCTCTGTGCGCCTTGTACAAAGTCCAGCCCGCGGGCGCCTCATAGATCTCCCTTGATTTTATGCCGACAAGCCTGTTCTCTATCATATCGCTTCTGCCAACGCCCGCGTTTCCGGCTATTTTGGAAAGCTTCATTATCAGTGACACGCCGTCCATCTTCTTTTTGTTCAGCTTCACAGGCACACCGCTTTTGAATTCCAGCTCCACGTAGACAGGCTTCGCCGCCGCCTTATCTACTCCTTTCGTGATCTGATAGATATTTTCGTCAGGAGAATAATAAGGATCCTCCAACTTCCCACTTTCAATTGATATTCCCCAAAGATTACGATCGATCGAGTAGGGCTTTTTCTTTGTCGTATCAATGGGAATCTTATTCTCTTTTGCATATTCTATTTCCTGCTCTCTCGTCTTGAGTTCCCACTCTCTGACGGGAGCTATTACCTTTAACTTCGGATCAAGTCCTCTTATAGCCACTTCAAATCTTACCTGGTCATTGCCTTTTCCGGTCGCCCCGTGCGATACGTATTTGGCGTTCTCCTTATGAGCCGTCTTCACTAACCCCTTCGCTATTATCGGCCTGGATAATGCCGTGGCGAGCAAATATCCGTCTTCGTAGAGCGCGTTTGCCTTAAGCGAACAAAACACAAAATCCTTCACGAATTCCTTCTTAAGGTCTTCTATGATGACTTTGACCGCGCCTGCCTTATAGGCCCTGCTTTTGCTGGACTTAAAAGCGCGTTCCTGGCCTACATCCGCCATGTACGCTATGACCTCATACCCGCGCTCGGTCAGCCACTTCACGGCAACCGCTGTATCTAACCCGCCTGAATAAGCAAGTACTACTCTTTTACTCATCTCTTTTTCTTTCCTCCTATATAAATAGCGAGAATTGCTTTCTGAACGTGCAGCCTGTTCTCCGCCTGGTCCACTACTATGGAATTCGCCCCGTCTATGACGCCGGCGGAGACCTCTTCGCCTCTATGAGCCGGCAGACAGTGCATGAATAACGCGTCTTTCCTGGCTTTTCCTAAAAGCGCCTCATCCACCTGGTACCCTTGAAAATCATTCACTCTCTTTTTATGCTCATCTTCCTGGCCCATACTTGCCCAGACGTCAGTGTAAACGACGTCAGCGCCTTTGACGGCCTCATCCGGAGACTTGTAATATGTTATGGATGATTTTGTGGCCTCCGCCATTTTCTGGACATCCTGCACGACCTCTTTTACAGGCTCGTACCCCGGAGGAGTGGAATATCTCAAATTAGAGCCGAATATAGCCGCCATATACATAAGCGAATGTAAGACATTATTCCCGTCACCCACATAAGCCAGAGTGACGCTGCTTAGCTTATCAAATCTCTCCTTAAGCGTAAAGAAATCCCCCATAGCCTGGCATGGATGCATAAAATCACTCAGCCCGTTTATAACAGGTATACTGGAATGCTTAGCCAGAGAAATAGCGTCCTTATGAGAAAATAGCCTTGCTACAATACCGTCGATGTATCTGGATTGGACTCTGGCGATATCCTTGATGGACTCTCTCGACCCAAGTTGAATATCATCCGGCCCCAGATAGATCGCGTTACCCCCGAGCTGATGTATGCCCACCTCAAATGAAAGCCTGGTCCTGTTTGAAGGCTTCTGAAAGATGAGCCCTATTGATTTACCGCTCAAGGGCTTTTCAAAGCTGCCCACTCCGCCTTTAAGCTGCTGGGCCATGTCAAATATATACCATGCGTCACCCTGCGTTAGCTCCTTTACCGATAAAAAATCCTTCTTCATCACTGCTCCTTTAAGAGGTGTAATTACATTTGCGGCATAGTCCTTATGATAGCCTCTCTTAATATCTTTATCGCCTTATTCACGTCAGACTTTGTCACTATAAGCGGCGGCATTATCCTTAAAATATTTACCTGTGTACAATTGATAAGAAGCTTATGCTTAAAGCACTCTTCGACTACCTTTGAGCATTCCATAGAAACATCAAGCCCCAGCATAAGCCCTACCCCTTTAACACATTTCACTTCAAGAAATTCTTCAACTAAACCTTCAAGTTTTGACTTAAGATACTTACCCATATTTCTGGCGTTACCGAGAAGGCCTTCTTCCTCAATAGCCTCGAACGCCGCGATCGCGGCCGCGCATACAATGGGACTGCCGCCAAAAGTCGACGCATGGCTTGAGGCGCCTAAGGTATCGGCTACCTTTGACGCGGCGATGGCCGCTCCTATGGGCACGCCCCCGCCCAGCGACTTTGCCAGCGTCATAACATCAGGCTCAACGCCATAGTGCTTAAAGCAGAACATCTCACCTGTCCTGCCCATTCCTGTCTGGATCTCATCAAAGATGAGAAGCATTCCACGCTCATCGCACAATTTTCTAAGCTTCTCGATATACTCTTTATCCGCGACGTTTATTCCGCCTTCACCCTGAATAGGCTCCAGCATTATAGCCGCCGTATGCCCTGTAACAGCGTTCTTCACAGCGCCAAAGTCGTTAAACGGGACTATTTTGAATCCTTCCGGCAGAGGCTCAAATCCATGCTTCACCTTATCCTGCCCTGTCGCCGTTAAAGTGGCAAGCGTCCTTCCGTGAAAGGACTTCTCCATGGTGATGATCTCATATTTTCCGGTCTTATTTCCGTATTTTCTGGCTAACTTTATAGCGCACTCGTTTGCCTCTGCCCCGCTATTGGCAAAAAATAACTTTCCCGGAAACGCGTGGCTTACGATCTTCTCCGCCAGCGCCGCTTGAAGCTCATTATAATAATTATTAGATACATGTATCATCCTGCCGGCCTGCTTCTTAATAGCGGAGACTACTCTCGGGTGACAGTGGCCCAGTCCGCTCACAGCCCACCCCGGAAAAAAGTCCAGATATTCCCGGCCTTCAGCATCCCACACCTTTATGCCCAGCCCCCTGGCCAGCACCACATCAGTATGCGCGTAAGTCGGCATCACAAACTTATGATATTTTTCTATTATGTCTGCTGTCTTTGTCATTTTATCACTTCCGTTCCTATACCTTCGTCCGTGAATATTTCAAGTAATAGCGCGTGCGGAAGCGACCCGTTTACAATGTGGACTTTTTTTACGCCCCCGTCAATAGCGGACATGCACGCCTTGACCTTGGGTATCATGCCGCTGCCTATAATACCTTTTTTGATAAGCGTACGCACCCTGCCTTTGGTTAATGTGGAAATAAGGCTGCTCGCATCCTTCTCATCCCTGTATATCCCTTCTACATTTGTAAGGAGGGCCAATTTTTCCGCTGAAAGAGACTTCGCTATATAAGCGCTCGCCTGGTCCGCGTTTATATTGTAAATATGTCCGTCCCTGCCAAGCCCCAAAGGGGAAATAACCGGTATTATCTCTCTTGCGCATATGCTCTCGACTCTTCCGCTGTTCACATAAGTGATCTCGCCGACATACCCCAACTCTTTAAAGTTCCTGTGCCTTCTTACCTTAATGACTTTTCTGCCGGCAACGCGCTGCGCCTTTCCGCCAAGCGACCTTATTTCTTTGACGATGCGCCTGTTGATATTGCTCAAGGCCTCTTTTATGACCTTTATTTCCTTCTCGCCCGTGACTCTGAGGCCGTCTATAAACTGCGCCTTCAGCTTGTTCTTCTTGAATTTTTTATTGATATAAGGGCCGCCGCCATGGACTATGACAGGCCTCATGCCCGCCAGGCTCATGAATACAATATCCTCAAGCGCCCTCAGCCTCTTTTTCCTGTTCGTCAAAGCGCTGCCGCCATATTTGACTACGATCACCTTCTCCTGAAACTTCTTGATGTAAGGCAGCGCCTCTATCAGTATCTCTGTTTTTCTTATGGCATCTTCCATATCACTATCCGCCTATGTGGTGTAGTGGGCGTTGATCTCGATATATTTCTTGGATAGGTCACTCGTCAGGACCCCGGCCGAAGAGCCGCCCTTATTAAGGATAACGGTTATGTCGATATCCCTTTTATTGACAATATTTCTAAGCAGGCCATTGGCCACCTTTGCCGGCATCCCTTTGGAGACCACTTTAGCCCTTCCTAAATATATATCCAGTCTTCCGACGTTGAGATCCGCGCCGCTTCTTCCAACGGCCGCGGCGATCCTGCCCCAGTTGGGATCCCTGCCGTACATGGCAGTTTTTACGAGAGGTGAAGTAGCTATAGCGTACGCCGCTTTTTTCGCGTCGGCATCACTTTTAGCCTTCTTCACATTGACGCTTACAAATTTAGTGCCGCCCTCAGCGTCCCTCACGATTTTCTCAGCCAGATCCGCGCACACAAAACTCAGCGCCTTTGTAAAGGCCTTATAGCCTTTGCCTCTGGATCCGATAGATCTATTTTTAGCTGACCCGTTGGCCAGTATAAGCACGCAGTCATTAGTGCTTGTATCCCCGTCAATAGTAATACAGTTGAATGTCGCATCTACGCTCTCTTTAAGCGCCTTCTTTAAAGCCTGGCCCGTGATCGCGGCATCCGTTGTAATAAAGGAGAGCATTGTCGCCATGTCGGGGTGTATCATGCCGGCGCCCTTTGCCACACCGCCTATGCTGATAACGCTTGAACCAAGCTTAAATGTAACAGCAACCTCTTTAGGCACAGTATCGGTGGTCATCAAACTCTTCGCCACGTCCGTTGAAGACGCCGCGCTTAAAGACGATGTGAGTGAATCGACCGCGGAGGTGATCTTACCGACCGCTAAGTCCCTGCCGATCACACCGGTAGAGGCTACAAGGACATCGCTCACTTTTATCGCCATAGCATCGGCGATCGAGGCGGCCATTTTATAAGCGTCATCCAGCCCCTTCTTGCCTGTCATGCAATTGGCGTTACCGCTATTTGCTATTATCGCCTGCGCCGTTCCGTTAGCTAGATTCTTTTTGCTCACGATGACCGGGGCCGCGACGACTTTATTAGAGGTGAAAACACCCGCGGCCTTTGCGGGCACCTGAGAGAATATAAGGCACAGGTCCTTCCTCTTTCTTTTTAAACCGCACCATGTGGCGCTGGCAAAAAAACCTTTGGGCCTGGTTATCCCGCCTTTAACCTTTTTCATAGTCCTTCTTTTTCGTCAAAGCCGTACATTATGTTCATGTTCTGCACAGCCTGTCCGGCCGCCCCTTTTGTTAGATTATCTATGGCCGAGACAGCCACTATTCTGTCCTTCACCAATTTTACGCCGATGTCGCAGTAATTGGAGTATATCACGTCTTTTAGTTCGGGCACCCTGCCCTCATCGCTATATCTTACAAACGGTTCTTCGCCGTAATAATGATTATATATCTTGTCAATGTTCACTTGAGTCAATTGCTTCTTAGGCTTCAAATATATCGTTGAAAGTATGCCCCTTCTTGTCGGGATGACATGCGGCACGAAAAGTACATCCACTTCCCTGCCCGCCGCCTCCCCAAGTTTACACATTATCTCAGGGGCGTGCTGGTGCGTACCTATTTTGTACGCCTTAAAGTTATCCGCTATCTCCCCGTATAAAAGTGACATGGAGGCCTTTCTTCCGGCTCCCGTTATCCCGCTTTTTGAATCAGCTATTATTCCGCTGAGTTCCACAACGCCTTCTTCCGCCAGGGGCGCGACCGCGAGAATCACACTTGTAGGATAACATCCGGGATTCGCGAGCAGGCTGCACGTCTTTATCTCGCTTCTGTACAATTCAGGAAGCCCGTAAACCGCCTTATCAAGGTTGCCTAAGTCGGCATGATCCTTGCCGTACCACTCTTTATATAAGTCAGCGGGCAATCTGTAATCCGCGCTTAAGTCTATGACCTTTATGCCGTTCTTCAGGAATACCGGAGCGTACTGCATTGAGATCGTATGAGGCAGCGCCAGAAAAACAAGATCAGAGGAATCGATCACCTCTTTCACGTCGAGTGATTTGCAGATAAGATCTATCTGCCCCTTGAGCCTGGGAAAGACTTCAGATATATTAGTGGGCTTATCCATTATGGCGCTGAGTGATGTGATCTCAACGTCCCTGTGCCCGGCAAGAATAGTTACAAGCTCCTCGCCGGTATAACCGGTCGCGCCTACAACACTTACCCTTATCACGCTCTCCCCCTTTTGTTTTATGACGATGATTTTAATTATAAAATAAAAAACCTATCCTGTCAACTCTTTTCCGTCGAGATTAACTGGATAGGCTATTTTTCTTCGTCGATACCTTTCTAGGTAAAAAACACTAATATACCCAGGTTACCTCTTCGTGTATTGGAACCTCCTCCGGGCGCGCTTGCGGCCGTACTTTTTGCGCTCTTTCATGCGGGGATCCCTTGTGAGCACACCCGCGGCCTTAAGCTTCTTCTTCAGTGTTGGTTCGATCTTTATGATAGCCCTGGCTATACCCAGCCTGATGGCTCCCACTTGTCCGCTCTTTCCGCCACCCTTCACGTTGGCCCTGACGTCATACTGCTTGAGCAGGTCCGCGAGGTCAAACATCTTCCTTATATTAATGCGCTGAGATTCCATGGGAAAATAGGCATCCAGAGAAAGGTCGTTCACCTCCACCTGCCCCGTACCCTTATATAGGAAGACTCTCGCGACTGCTTCTTTTCTTCTGCCAGTGGCGTTTATCATCTCTGTCATATCTTCATCTCTTTCGCGCCTTTCGGCACATTGGGCTTCTCTGAAGCCTTATACAATTTGAGCTTTTTGAACATGTCCTTGCCAAGCTTGGTTTTTGGCAGCATGTTCTTTACGGCTAATCGCACTACCTCTTTAGGCTTATGCTGCATGAGTGTCTCAAAATTTATCCGCCTTAAGCCTCCGGGGTAGCCCGAATATCTGCTATACATCTTATCTGTGCGCCGCTTTCCGGTAACGTGTATCTTATCCGCGTTTAAGACTATCACATAATCCCCCGTATCCACGTGCGGGGTGTATACAGGTTTATGCTTGCCGGTTAAAATTGTGGCCACTCTTGTGGCCAGGCGGCCCAGTACCGCGCCGTCCGCGTTCGCCACAAACCACGCCCTCTTTATCTCACCTTTTTTTGCCATATATGTCTTCATAACCGTATCCTTACGAATAGACGCGAATTTTAACATAATCGTCGGTACTTGTCAAGAATAAAATATCATTCCCGCGAAGGGTGCGAATCCAGTCACCCGTCATTGCGAGCCACGCCACCGAAGGTGGCGGGCGAAGCAATCCCAATTATTCCGGATCGGCGTGCTGAATGCCGGCAAGGGCTATGCTGGCGAGGTTGGTGAGTTCCTGCACAAGCGCTGTATCTTTCTCGGAGAAGTCTCTTTCCTTTCGGGCGATGTTCAGATTTATTACACCATAAAGGTCTTTGGCGTTTTCCTTGGATATTTTCCCCAGAGGCACCACCATAGAAGATTTAATGTTCTTCCTCTTTAGTTTATCCGATATCCCTTTCTTATCCTTATCCTTAGGCAGGAGCAGAGGCTGCGCGGTGGCGGCTACAATACCCGCGATCCCCTCTCCTATCTTGACGCTCGTATTGTCAACTATATCCTTATCCATCTTCTGCGACACCTTGATGTGCAGAGAGTTTGTTTTCTTATCAAGCACCATCACAGACCCTGAATCCGCGTCCAGCGCAAGCGCGCACGCGTTAAGAAGCGCGTTTAATATCTTCTCCTCATAGTAGCGGGAGAACATGGGATCCATTTCCGCTATCTTTGGGGCTATCTCACCCAGTCTTTTCTTATGATAGCCGGTCTGCACTATATAAGAGAAGATCCTGTCAATGAGGTCGGTTATAAAATGGATCCTGTTATATGTGAATACCTTTATTTCTATAAGGGCGTCCATCAGGTCATCCGGCTGAATGCCGAATTTCTTAGCGTCTTCAGCGTATTCGGCGGGCGTCTTTCTATTTTTAAAGATGACCGGGCCTATGATGACATGCGCGGCTGCCTTCTCCCGTACCGCCTTAATGGGAACGGCAAATATGCTTAAACCCAGGGGGCACTTAAATTCTGTTGTCTCTTTTATGTGTGACGGGTCGTTCGCCCCGGCCGCGAGAAAGCAATCCTTACAGAATTCCTCTACATTAGCGGCCTTATCCAGAAGTTCCTTATGAAGCCTGTCGGAGCGGCTGGGGACGGTGAGTAGATCGCCCTTTGAAAAAACTGTCTGCAGGGTCACTTCCAATGAGTTCGCGAAGGCATCCTGTATCTTCTGCCATTCTACAAGGTCCACTATATCTAATATATTAATATCGTCCTGAAACATAATAAATTTTTTTTAACCCATTTCCGTCTCGGAAGAAATGTTGTATTTTCTGAGCTTATTATAAAGGGTGGTCCTGTTCACTCCCAGCTTGTCCGCCGCCTTCTTCTTGTTCCCGCCAACCTCTTTTAAGACGCGCATTATATGGACTTTTTCAGGCTCCTGCAACGCGTTCTTTAATGATGAGAACACCTCAAAGACCTTTCCGCCTAATCCTGCCGCGTTAATAAAAGCCCCTCCGCCCGCTATGGCCTCAGGCAGGTCCTCTGTTGTGATAATACCGTCGGTATCCAGTATTACCGCGCGCTCTATTATATTTTCAAGTTCCCTTACGTTTCCCGGCCAGCTGTAAGCGGTAAGCGCAGGCATCACATCTTCGGCAACACCTTTTATCTTTTTGTGGTTCTCTCTCGAGAACATATTAATAAAGTGGTCCACCAGCGCCGCAAGATCCTCTTTTCTTTCCCGCAGCGGCGGGATGGTTATGGAAATAACGTTCAGGCGGTAATAAAGATCCTCTCTGAACCTCTTCTCATCCACCGCCCTTTCAAGGTCCTGATTGGTTGATGCCACTATTCTCACATCCACCTTGATAGTCTTATTTTCTCCGACGCGCTCGAATTCTTTATGCTGCAGCACCCTTAATAATTTCACCTGAAGATCCGGCGTGAGCGAATCTATATCATCAAGCAGCACTGTGCCGCCGTTTGCCATCTCAAAGCGGCCCTTGCGGTCCATTATGGCTCCGGTGAAAGCGCCTCTGGCATGGCCGAATAATTCACTCTCTATGATCTCTCGCGGAAGCGCGCCGCAGGATATCTCAACGACCGGCTTACCTCTTCTTTTCCTATCCGTCATATGCAGGGCGTGAGCGACCATGCGTTTACCGGTGCCGCTTTCCCCGCGTAAAAATACAGTCGCCTTGGAATTTGATATGCGCTCAAGGATGCTGTATATGGCCTTCATCGAGT